>JBAUCP010000609.1:0-15747 GCA_049677625.1 Occallatibacter sp.
CCGGTGCTTCCATTGCGGATGTGCAGCCCGATTGGGCCGCCCGCCCGGCAAGGTCAATTTTGCCTGCAGTGCACAATTTATTCCCGGCAATACCGTATAATCCTCCTAGTTCCTGCTGACGTCTCCATCCGCATCTTTTTCTGCCTCTGGCCGGGTCCGGCGCGGAGTTTCCGAAAAAAAGATTCGTGAGGTTTCTCAGGAGGCACAGGCTCGCGCTTGCGTCTAACCATGCAGCGCACAGGAATTCTGAAGGAGTTTCCGATTCACATGAAGCATTCCCTTGTACTTGTTGCTACGCTGGCCTCAGGCATGGTCCTGAGCGCCGCCGCCCAAACGCCGGCCACACTGGCTGCAACCACGGCTCCTGCAGCGGCCACAGCGCCTGCCGGCCCCGCCAAGATCGCCGTCATCTCGTTCCAGGTGGCCGTGGCCCAGACCAACGAGGGCCAGCGCAACTTCGCCGACCTCGAAAAGAAGTACGACCCCAAGCGGCAGGAGCTGAAGACCCAGAGCGACGCGATCGATACCCTGACCAAGCAGTTGCAGGCGCAGGGCGCAACCCTGAGCGATGCCGAGCGCAGCGCGCGCGCCAACGTGATCGACACCAAGAAGAAGCAACTGGACCGGGACTTGCAGGACACCCAGAGCGACTTCCAGCAGGAGATGCAGGACCTCTATAACGGCCTGGCCTCCAAGGTGTACGACGTGATGCAGACGTATGCGGAGAAGGAAGGCTTCACTCTGGTTCTGGATGTCTCGCAGCAGCAGTCGCCGGTTCTGTTCGCCAGCAACAATACCAACATCACCAAGCAGGTGATCGACGCGTACAACGTGAAGTCGGGCGTGCCTGCGCCGCCTCCCTCGGCTGACGTAGACGCTCCCAAGCCGGCAGCTCCGGCGAGCCACTAAGCCTGAAATCAAGGGGCCCCGCGGAAGCGGGGCCTTTTGAGCAGTTTTCCGGTTCGCGTGCGGTTGCGGCGGGTGGCTTTCTCCTAGAGAAACGCCGCCTGGAGCGCCTCTGCAAGCTACGGAAACGCTCTGATTTGAGCCGCTTCCAGAATCGTCTTCCAGGGTTGCCCGCGGCGAAGGCAAAAATTTGTTGCCGGCCCGGCCCAATCTGTGGAAAAAATTGTGGATTACTTTCTGAAAGGCTGCGATTTTAGGCAGTTTTCTTCTCTTGCCAACCCGAGAGCCTTTCTGATAGATACTTTAACCTCTTATTTATCAAGTACAAACCTTCCTGGCCGATGACCGCGCCGGGCTGACGTGCGCCTGGCGGGCTGCCGGAAGCCTCCGGGCAGCTTTCCACAATCGTCCATGAACATCCGTTAACGAAAGTATCAAATGAGTCAATGCGGTGCGGCTATTTCTGCTGGTCTTCGCCCACCCGCAACACGGCCAGGAAGGCCTCCTGCGGGATATCGACCTTGCCGATGCGCTTCATCCGCTTTTTGCCTTCCTTCTGCTTGTCGAGCAGCTTGCGCTTGCGGCTGATGTCGCCGCCGTAGCACTTGGCGAGAACGTTCTTGCGCAGCGCGCTTACCGTCTCGCGGGCCACGATCTTGGCGCCGATGGCTGCCTGGATGGCGACCTCGAACTGCTGGCGCGGAATCAGCTCGCGCATCTTGGAGACCAGTGCGCGGCCGCGCTCGTAGGCGTGGTCGCGGTGCACGATGATGGAGAGCGCATCGACGGGCTCGCCGGAGACCAGCACGTCAAGCTTGACCATGGGCGACACCCACTCGCCGGCGAGCTGGTAATCGAGCGACGCGTAGCCGCGCGAGATGGACTTGAGACGGTCGTAGAAGTCGAGCACGATCTCGTTGAGCGGCAGCTCATAGGTGAGCATGACGCGGGTGGGCGTCACGTACTCGAAGTTCATCTGCTTGCCGCGCTTTTCTTCAACGAGCTTCAGGATTCCGCCGACGTATTCCTCGTTGGTGAGGATCTTTGCGGTGATGACCGGCTCGCGGATAGCTTCGATGCCGGTTACTTCGGGCCAGCGCGATGGGTTGTCGACTTCGACCACTTTACCGTCAGTGAGCGTGATGTGATAACGCACGCCGGGCGCGGTGGTGATCAGCTCCAGCTCGTACTCGCGCTCGAGGCGCTCCTGGATGATCTCCATGTGGAGCAGGCCGAGAAAGCCGCAGCGAAAGCCGAAGCCGAGCGCGACCGAGCTCTCCGGCTCGAAGAAGAAGGACGAGTCGTTGAGGCGCAGCTTCTCGAGCGCGTCGCGCAGCAGGGTGTGCTCGTGCGAGTCGATGGTATAGAGGCCGGAGAAGACCATCGGCTTGATGTCTTCGAAGCCCGGCAACTGCTCGGTGGCCGGGCGCGCATCGTCGGTGACCGTATCGCCGATCTTGGTGTCGGCTACGTTCTTGATGGTGGCCGCGAAAAAGCCCACTTCGCCGGCGGAGAGCTCGCCGATCTCGACCGGCTTGGGGCAAAGCACGCCCATCGACTCGATCTCGTGGACCGTGCCATTCGACATGAGCCGGATGCGCTGGCCCTTGCGCATGGAGCCCTGCATCACGCGCACCAGCACGATCACGCCGCGGTAGGCGTCAAACCAGGAGTCGAAGATGAGCGCCTGCAGCGGCGCATTGGGGTCGCCGGTGGGCGGCGGCAGACGGTGCACGATGGCTTCGAGCACGTCGGCCACGCCCTGGCCGGTCTTGGCGCTCACCGGAATCGCATCGGTGGCGTCCAGTCCGACGGCCTGCTCGATGGCTTCCTGGGTGCGCGTGAAGTCCGCCGAGGGAAGATCGATTTTATTGATGACGGGAATAATGTCGAGGCCGTGATTGATGGCCAGATAGGCGTTGGCGAGGGTCTGTGCTTCTACGCCCTGGCTGGCGTCCACCACCAGCAGCGCGCCCTCGCAGGAGGCCAGCGAGCGCGAGACCTCGTAGCTGAAGTCGACGTGGCCGGGTGTGTCGATCAGATTGAGCTGGTAGGTATTGCCGTCCAGGGCCTTGTACATCATGCGCACGGCGTGGGCCTTGATGGTGATGCCGCGCTCGCGCTCCAGGTCCATGGCGTCCAGCACCTGGGCCTGCATCTCGCGGTAGGTCACCGAGCCGGTCAGTTCGAGAAGACGGTCGCTCAGCGTCGACTTGCCGTGGTCGATGTGGGCAATGATGGCGAAGTTGCGTAGGAAGCGTGCGTCCATGAGGAGACTTACGAAATAAAGGTCTTAGTACCGCGACCGTGTAGATTTGTGGTTTCCCAGGTCTCAAAAGCGAGACCTGGGGCACCCAAGATCATGGGTACGATTACAAAATCACCAGGTCACAATACTAGAGCGCTTTAGGAAATACTGTGCCGGTTCGATCTCCCCACTCCCGGGGTCGCGCCGGACCGGCCGCTCTGGCCCTGGGTACACCATTTTCTAAAGCACTGCAGCGCCTTTCCCGTGCGTTCGCCGCGGCGACCCTCTATGGCATAGCTTATCATCGGCTAAGGGTCTTCGCGGTCTCACGCCGGGCAGGCTGTCTGCGTCTTGAACATGAGTATGAGCTGGAATCGCTTTTTGTTTTTTGGCTGCATCTTGCTGGCTCTTCCGCCTTCCGGCTGTGGTCCCTCTCCATCGAAGAGTGCATCGGCAGGCGCGCCGCAGCAGGCCACTGCGCCGGCTCTGCCTGCGCCCGCCGCGGCAGAACCCCAAAAGCCGGAAGCGGCCGGTCCCTCCGCCGCCGAGCAGCAGCACGTAAAGCAGCTCATCCTGCAGGTTGAGGCCGCCTATGCGCGCGGCGATGCCGACTATCACCGAGGCAAGCTGCCCGAGGCCAAGGCCGAGTTCGATCACGCCGTAGACCTGATGCTGGCCAGCGGCATCGATATCCGCAGCGACCAGCAGTTGTCCGATGAGTTTGACCGCATCGTGGACCAGGTGAACGGGCTGGAGATGGAAGCGCTGAAGCAGGGCAACGGCTTTGCACCGCAGATTGAGCCCACGCCCGCCGATGTGGCCAGCGAAGTGACCTTCGCCGTGGACCCGAACCTGGTGGCCAAAGCCACGGCCGACCTGGCCACCACCAAATCCGACCTGCCGCTGGTGATGAACGACTATGTGGCTGCCTACATCAACTTTTTTGGGAATACGCAAAAGGGCCACAACACGCTGCTCCACTCGTTTCAGCGGTCGGGCCGCTACCGGGCCATGATTCAGCGCGTGATGGCCGAGGAGGGCATGCCGCAGGATTTGATCTATCTGGCGGTGGCCGAGTCGGGCTTTCAGCCGCGGGCCATCAACCGCGGCTCCCGCGCGGGCGGCATCTGGCAGTTCATGCCCACGGGCGAGTACGGGCTCACCCGCAACACCTATGTGGACGAGCGCTTCGATCCGGAGAAATCGACCCGCGCCTATGCGCGCTATATGAAGTATCTCTACAACCAACTGGGCGACTGGTACCTGGCCATGGCCGCCTACGACTGGGGCGCGGGCAATGTGCAGCGGGCCGTGGAGAAGACCGGCTACGCGGACTTCTGGGAGCTTTACAAGCGGCATAACCTGCCCGGCGAGACCCAGAATTACGTGCCTGAGATTCTGGCTGCCATCATCATCGCCAACAATCCCACGCAGTACGGATTCCAGGATATGACCCTCGATCCTCCGGTGCTGACCGATAACGTGACGGTCAACTACTCGATCGACCTGCGCCTGGTGTCTGACCTGGTGGGCGCGCCGGTGGATGAGATCGAGGCGCTCAATCCCAGCCTGCTGCGGATGGTCACGCCGCCGGATGCTTCCTTCGATCTTCATCTGCCCGCCGGCACGGCAACGTTGTTTGACGAGCGCGTGGCGCAGATCCCTGAAGCGAAGCGCAGCTCCTGGCGCTACCACGTGGTGGAGGCCGGCGATACGCTTGCCTCGGTGGCGCGCGGGTTTCGGGTGCAGCCCGAAGCGCTGGCTGCCGCCAACCAGATCGCGGAGCCGGACAGCCTGCAGGGCGTGACCGCTCTGGTAGTGCCGGTGGCGCCTGAGGCTGCGCCGGCGCTGCATCGCGTGCTCTACACCGTGCGCCGCGGCGATACGCTGGTCACCATCGCCGACCGCTTCGGAGTCTCGTTGACGGAGCTGCGAAGCTGGAATCACCTGACCGGTATCCGGGTGGAGCCGGGCCGGCGGCTGCATGTGGCCGAGCCTGCGCCGGTGGAACACGCTTCCAGCAGCCGGCGGCGCAGCTCATCGGCTGCAGGCGTACGGGAACACGCCAGGAGCGTCAGCTCCGGCACAACCGAGGCGGCCAGGAGCAAGAGCCAATCGGCGGCGAAGAGGGAGCATGCGAAGGGCGCGAAGACCGCATCGAAAGGCAAGGGCCAAGCGCCGCACAAGACCGCGGAGTTGGCGAAGACCGAGCAGCAAAAATAAATTTTCTCCGATTGCATTCCGTACTTGTGTTTTGCTGGCCTTTGTGTGCAAGCTATAGCTACAATAACTTCCGCATACGGAATGGCCTGTATCCGCGGTGCGATGAAGCTATAAAACAGTGCAGCGGCGAGCCGCTGGAGGCGATCGGATGGATGACGTATTCAAGATGTACGCGATGAGTGCCGGCGGTTCCGAGAGTGAGCCGGGCGAACTGGACCCCGATGGGGTCAGCAGCTTGATGGACGAAGAGGAAGACGAGGGCGAGACCGCGGGTATCCATACTTCGTCGGACGACGATGAGGTGGTGGAAGCGATCGTTGTCTCAGTCGCGGTTCCAGCGGCGCCCGCACCGGCGGTAAAGAAGGCCGCCAAGAAGCCAGCCAAGAAAGCTGCCGCGAAGAAGCCAGCCAAGAAAGCTGCTGCGAAAAAGGCAGCCAAGAAAGCTGCTGCCAAGAAGCCAGCGAAAAAAGCAGCCGCGAAAAAGGCTCCGGCCAAGAAGGCTGCCAAGAAATCCGCGGTGAAGAAAAGCACCAAAAAAACAAGCAAACGAGGTAAGAAGTTGGCAGTTAAGAAGGCAGCAAAGAAGGCAGCCAAGAAAGCTCCTGCGAAGAAAGCGGCGAAGAAGGCAGTGAAGAAGGCAGCAAAGAAGGCTCCTGCGAAGAAGGCGGCCAAGAAAGCGGCCAAGAAGAAGTAACTCCCCCACCCGGCAACATATGGCAAGCAAAAAAGCCCGCTTCGGCGGGCTTTTTTGCGTCTGGGATTCGAGGCAGCGGGTTCATAGAGCATTTTCGGAATACACGTAGACTTCTTGAGAGCCGTGAAAGGTGGCTTTTTCTTGAGGAAAAAGCCACTTGAGTGCGTGCTTTCGGTCTTCAGTATTTCGAAAATGCTATAGCGCCGTGGCGCCGGATCGAATCTGGTTCAGGTGCCACTGCTGGTGGGCGACGTAGTCTTCGATGAGAAAGCGGAGAGTGACCGGGGCATTTTCGCCCACCACGCAGCTTGCCTCAAGGCGGTCTTCCCGGATCTGGTCCACCACGGCGGCAAGGATCTCGTGCTGCGTGCTCCACCAGGCGAGCAGTTTCTCCCAGCTCTGGCTGGCATAGCCGTGCGCCGCCACCCAGGCCTCCTGCGCGTACGGGGGGCCTGCATACCGGCCATCAATTGCGGCGCGGACGAACCGCTGCCGGTTGTTGGCCGCCGAGTCCATCATGTGCCCCACAATCTGCTTGCGCGTCCATCCGCCGGTTCGCCACGGTATGTCGGCAAGTTCCGGAGGAACCTCGTACAGCTCGGCGCGAACACCTTCCATCTCGGTGCGGAACCACCGCGCAAGCTCTGTGGGCATGCAGTCTCCTTGAGGTTGGCAATGCACCCGAAACGGCCAGGACGCCTCTACCAGCACTCCGCAGGCGTGCGGCGTCCTGCGCTCCGGAAGGGTACGCGAAAAAGCGCGAAAACCGCCAGGCGCCGGCTGACTACGGCTGCGGGGTGGCCGTGATCCCGGTCGGCGGTGTCGGAGGCCCCGGGATGGCCGCCAGCACATCGGAGGCAGCCGTAGCGGGGTTCACCTTGACCCACACCTGCGCGATCTTGCCATCCGGATCGATAAGGAAGGTGTTGCGGTTGGCCATGCTGATGCCGTTGTGGTCGCCAAGCGAGCCGTAGGCGCTGACCACGGAGTGGCTTGTATCCGCGAGCAGATGGAAGGTGAGCCCGTCCTTGGCGCAGAACTGCTGATGGCTCTCGCTCGAGTCAACGCTCACGCCCAGGATGACGGCATTCTTTGCGTCGAACTGGGTCTGCGCGTTCTGGAAGTTGTGGGCCTCGATGGTGCAGCCGGTGGTCATGTCCTTGGGATAGAAGTAGAGCACGACCCACTTGCCGTGAAAGCTGGAGAGCGCAATCGGCACGCCGGTCTGCGAGGGCAGCGTGAAGTCAGGCGCGGTTTGCCCAACGGCGGGCATAATGGTGTCGGCGGCGTTTGCCGCTAGCGAGGCGGCGGCTACGAATGCCGCGGTCAGCACAAGGTACAGAAGCTTCTTCACGAGGATCCTCCTCAAAAAACGGGTGGGTGGGGAGCGGAGAACAAATTGCGATTGCGGAAGGCTCCGCTGCGCATAACCAGTATCATCGCGGAGCGGCCACTATGGCAATGCCCGCCTGGCCGGCGCGTTCGAGAAGGGTGTCGCGGTCGAAGAGCAGGGTGCGGCCGGCTTCCACGGAAAGACAGCTTGCGCCGGCGCGGATCATTGCCTCGACGGTGGCCACGCCGATCACAGGAACATCGAAGCGCATATCCTGGTTGGGCTTGGCGACCTTGACCACGGTCAGCCGCCTCTCCAGTGTGGATGCGCCGCCTTCGAGCGATTTCATGATTCGGCTGGCGCGCTCGATGGTCGCGTCCGTGCCTTCCATGGCCTCGACGGCCACACAGGCCTGCGCCGCCACCACGACGGTCTGGCCGATGTCGAATCCTGCCACGGCGCGGGCCACCTGCAGCCCGTACTCGATGTTCTTGCGCTCGTCTTCGTCGGGTGCGCGGGGGGTGAGCACGCCTTCCTGCGCCAGCAGCGGCTCAAGGAAGGCCGTGGAGCTGATCAGCTCGATGCCTTCATCGCCGAGCACCTTGGCCACCGCGCCCAGCAGCATGTCTGTGTTGCGTGTGCGCAGGTTCAGGAGCAGCTTGGCGAGCCGCCAGTCGGGCCGGATGCTGCTGAAGATTTGTTTGTGCTTCACCTGGCCGGCCATCACCGCCTTGCGCACGCCCTCTTTGTGGAAGGTTTCGATGAGCCGGGAAAGCTCGCCGAGCGAGAGCCAGTGGACGGTGATGCCGGCGTCGGACTCGGCGCGGCGGTCGATCTCCGGGTCGGCTTCCTCCTGGATAGCGGCCACAACAACCGGAAGCCCCTGCGCCCGCGCCGCATCAAGCAGCAGAAAGGGAAAACGGCCGTTGCCGGCAATGAGGCCGAGTTTCATGCGCTCCACCTGGCGGAGTTTCGGTTGTCCCTACGGGACGGGATCGACGCGCCGCCGCGGTCCCAGGGTTGCGTTCGCCAAGGCGAACTCCACCCTGGGCTATTTTCGGTTCCTCCCTCCGGGAGGAATAAGGGCGCGGAACCTCTTGCCGTCATGCCGTACACCTTTACTTGATCACCCCGCGCTGGCTGTGTTCGATGAAGGCGACCAGTTGGGCGACGTCTTCGCCCTCGAGCGTGCGCATCTCTTCGAGCGCCTGGGCGGTGTTCAGCTTGCTGGCCAGCAGCAGGCGATAGGCCTTCTGCAGACGGTCGAGGCGTGGGGGCGAGAATCCGCGGCGCTGCAGGCCGATCTTGTTGATGCCGAAGGCCTTGTTCGTGCGCCGTGCCGAGGTGAGCGAGAAGGGCAGCACGTCCTGGGTCACGATGGTGCCGCCGCCGATGAAGGCATGCGCGCCGATGGTGCACTGCTGGTGCACGGGGCAGAATGCGCCCAGGGTTACGTAGTCCTCAATCGTCACGTGGCCGGCCAGCGTGGCCGCATTGGCCAGAATGCAATGGCTGCCGACCTGGCTGTCGTGGCCGATGTGCACGCAGGTCATGAGCAGGCAGTTCGAGCCTACGCGAGTGACTCCGCCGCCGCCCACCGTGCCGCGGCTGATGGTTACGCTTTCGCGGATGGTATTGTCGTCGCCGATCACGGTCTCAGTCGGCTCGCCCTGGTACTTCAGGTCCTGCGGCGCTACGCCGACCGAGCAGAAGGGGTAAAAGGTGTTGCGCGCGCCGATGCGGGTGCGGCCGTCCAGAACAACATGGGAGATCAGGTTGCACTCTTCGCCCAGCACCACCTCAGGACCGATGGTGCAGAACGGACCCACCGAGCACGACTCCGGAACTACCGCTCCGGCGGCGATCACCGCGCTCGGATGGATGCTCACTCGCCAGTCTCCGCGGATGGAGGCTCTTCGCCGGCCGGATTTTTACCCGCACGCGGCACCACCATGCAGGTCAGCGTCGCCTCGCAGGCCAGCTTGCCGTCTATGTAGGCCTTGCCTTCGATCCGCCCCGCCCGCTGTGGCCGGAACGACAGCACATCTACCTCGATCCGCAACTGGTCGCCGGGCGTTACCGACCGCCGGAACTTGGCCCGCTCGATGCCGGTGAACACAATCAGTTTTTGGTTGCGGTCGGCGATCTCGTTCAGCATGATGATGGCCCCGGCCTGGGCCATCGCCTCCACCACCAGCACGCCCGGCATGATGGGATGGCCGGGAAAATGACCCTGAAAGAACGGTTCGTTGATGGTGACGTTCTTGATGGCCACCAGCCGTTTGGCGGGCTCGAACTCAACCACACGGTCGATCAGCAGAAATGGATAACGGTGAGGCAGGAAGTCCAGGATCTCCTGGATGGCGAAGGTCATGCTCTGGCTCCAGACAAGCGCAGCGGCCACCGCCGCTCGATGCTCCACTGGATTATAAATAAGCGTTGTCCCGGCGACGGGTGTTGAAAGAGCCGTCAGCCCAGTGCGCTGGCTGCGAGCTGGCCGCCCAGGAGCGCAAAGCCCAGGCTTTCGGTCTGCCTGGGCCAGCTGCGCAGGAACTCGGCCAGATCGGCAGCGGGAACCGGACGTTGAAAGAGGTATCCCTGCGCGGCGTCGCAGCCGATCTGTCGCAGCACTTCCAGCTCGCCCGGCTGCTCCACGCCCTCGGCCACGGTGCGCAGCTTCAACTGCCGGGCCATGGCCACAATGGTCTCGCACAGGGCGCGCATGTCCCGCGAGCGGTCAATGCCATGGATGAAGCAGCGGTCGATCTTCATGGAGTCGAGCGGGATGCGCTTCAACACATTGAAACCGGTGTAGCGGGTGCCGAAGTCGTCAATGGCGACGCGCACGCCGATGGCTTTCAACTGCCGCACCCTGGCGGCAAAGAGCTCCTCATCGTCCATCAGGACCGACTCGGTGACTTCGAGCTCCAGCCGGGTGGGGGAAATGGGGATCTTGGCCAGCCTTGCGCGCACCGCGGGAACGAAGTCCTCTCTGTGCAGATTGGCCCAGGACATGTTCACGGAGATGAGCGGCAGCGAGAGGCCCATGCTTTGCCATTGCTGCACATCTTTGAGCGCCGTGTTCAGTGCGAACTCCACAATGCGCTGGATGAGCTCAGACCGCTCTGCCACGGGAATGAACTCGCTGGGCGCCACGGAGCCCAGCTCGGGATGGTTCCAGCGGATGAGCGCTTCCGCGCCCAGAACCTGGCCGGTAGCTACCTCGATCTTGGGCTGGTAAACGAGACCGAACTGCCGGTCTTGACCCGCGCCAGCGTCAGGGCTGGTGTCAGCACAAGCTTCAAGACTGGTGTCAATACAAGCTTCAATACTGGACTCGAGGCCCTTGCGCATCTCCGCTTCCAGTTGGTGGTCGCGCAGGATGTGATGGTTCATGCCGGCACGGAAGCTCTGCACCAGCGGGCTCTTCAGGTAGCCGGCGCGGCTGGCGGCCAGGCTGGCAAAGCGGGTAAGGTCTTCAGCCGACGTGGCGTCAGAGGGCCAGAAGGCAACGCCGGCGGCGGTCTCGATCTTGTTGTGCGAGCCGATAGCGCGCAGCGGCGCCAGCGCATCGGCTATCGATTGAATCCGCCGCCGGTCAGCCTTGTTGAACTTTGCCGCCTCCAGCGCAACCAGGAAACAGCGGGCGCTGAAACGGCCCAGGAGGGCATTGCCGTCGACCACGGAACGCAGGGCCTCAGCCACCTGAGCCACCCTGGCCTCAGTTCCTTTGGCGCCCCACAGGGCAAACTCGCGGCGCAGGTTGAGCACGTCGATCCAGAGCAGGGCGACCTCGCGGCCGGCGTTGCGCTCGCGCAGCATCGTGGTCAGCGATTCCTGAAAAACATGGTAGTTCAGCAGACCGGTCTGAAGGTCGTAGCGCTGCTCATAGGCGCGCATCTGCCGCCGCAGCGGGTCGTCCAGGTCGGCACCGAGCAGTTTCTGCTCCAGGAGAATCTCCAAGGTTCAAATCCAGTCTGCCCGGCGCGGTCACTCGCAGTTGCGCTTGGTAAGCACCGTAGGGAGCTGCGCTGTTCAGCAGACGTCGGATGCCCCTTGTGATCCATGATGGCCGGCGGAAAAATCTTGCGTTTGGAGCGTAGAGACCTGGGAAACTCACACACTCCAACATCCCGTTTTCAGGTTGCGGCCGGCCGTGACCGGTCACAATGCCCTTCTATCTTTTAGTTATTTATGAGAGCTTCGGCAATGCATCTGGAGAACGCCGATACTACAACTAAGCGGTGATTTACACGTGTGCATATTCAATTAAACTGTGGATTTCATACCTTTTACTTCCCGCCCCTATTTCTTGATCCGCTGCGCGCTGGCGTCCGCATCCCAGAAGTCCGCCGGCAACTGCTGGTTATAGGCCACCTTGGTCACGTAATACTGGCGCACCTGGTCGTCGTTTTTGAAGCGGGTGATGGTAAACGGCGTGGGCAGGCCATCCACATTGTGGTAGTCGTCGTACTCCTCGGCGTCTGTGTTCTTGTCGTGGTAGACGGGGTCGCGCCACTGGAAGACGCGGCGGAGCGGCAGGTGGGTCTGCGCGTCCATGAGGATGGTCACGGCCTCGTTTTCAGGCGAGATAAGCGTGACCTGGTCAGCCAGGTGACGCTCGGCCAGACGCTGGCCTTCAAAGACCAGGATGGTGTTCGGCTCCTTCATCCAGACCTTCACTGCGGTTTCAATCGAGTGGTCGCGGCGGCGGAGATAGTCGTCGAGGATGTCTTTGTCCATGGCCTTCTTGCCGCGGTAGGTCACCTCCCAGCCCTCGCGGCCGATGAAGAACTCCACCACGTCGCGGTGCTTGGTCACGTCGATTCGGTCATGGTCGGGCCACTCGTGGTACTCGAAGGTCTCCGTGGTGCCCAGGTCGGGACGGCCCTGGAAGAAGGCGGCAACGTGGCCTTCCATCTCCTTGTTTTTGGCGTCGAGCCAGGCCTGACCGCCGAGCGCCTGCACCATGGCGTCCAGCGCCGCACGTGCCTGCTTGGCGTTCTTGGCGGCCTCGTCGCCCGTCTGGGTGCGCAGCGGCGCGGCCAGGACGAGCGCTGCCAGCGCTACCGGTAAAACCTTTTGCATCATCTTTCGGCTACCGAGTCTCAAGCGCTGTCTCCCGGGAAGATAAGACTGTGCTGCCATCTTAGACGAAGCTTGGGGCCCGGCGGGCACCATCATGGCTCCCAGCACTGCCCACGGGAAGGTTAATAACCGGCTTTAAGACATCGTCTGCGCGGGCGTCGAGCAAGCTTGAGGGAGTAGAATCGTCGGAAAATTCCTTTCTTCCCGCGAAGGCACGAATAAGATGCGAGGAAATTACCCGAACCCACGGCAAAGCGCATGGCTGGTTGCGGTCATGCTGGCCATGATCGCGATTCCCGCGGGCATCACGCTCCATACGGTGCACGTGCCGGCGGTGATCACCATCCCCAGCACGAATCCCACACCGCACGGCTATAGCTGGAGCCTGCTGCTGTTCGCCCTGCCCATTGTGGTCATCGCGGGATGGTTTCTGCCCAGCGAGCAGGTGCACATTGCCAAGCGCGCGTTCCTGAAGACGCTGCTGATCCTGGTGCCCATCGGCTTCGGGCTCGACTTCTTCTTCGCGCACCGCTTCTTTACCTATGCGAATGCCGGCGCGACGCTGGGAATCGGCGCACCGGCGCTGGGCGGCCCGATTCCGGTGGAAGAATACTTCTTCTATTTCACCGGCTTTCTGGCCGTGCTGCTCATCTACGTGTGGCTCGACGAGTATTGGATGGCCGCCTACAGCGTGCCCGATTACCAGGGCGAAGCGATCCGGGTCCGGAGCCTGTTCGGCTTTCATCTTTCGTCGCTGCTGGTGGGCCTGGTGCTGTTGGTGGCCGCCATCGTATACAAGAAGCTGCTTTCGCCATGTCCAGTGGGGTTTCCGGGCTACTTTACGGTGCTGGTCGTCGGCAGCACCGTGCCTTCGGCGGGGTTCTTCAAGACGGCGCGCCCGTTTATCAACTGGAGGGCCTTCAGCCTCACGCTGTTCATGATCCTGCTGATCAGCCTGTTCTGGGAAGCGACCCTGGCCGTGCCCTACGGATGGTGGGGCTATCAGCCGCAACAGATGCTGGGCCTGTTCATCGGCGCGTGGGCGGGGCTGCCGATTGAGGCGGTGCTGGTGTGGATCTCAGTGAGCTACGCGACGACCATCATCTACGAGGTGCTGAAGATCTCGCAGGCCAGGAAGAGCTTTGCCGGTCACGCTCCGAGCGGCGCTAGTTGACTCAAATGGTCCGCAGCAGCCGCACGGGCAGAAAGATAATGGCGCTCACCAGCTCCAGCGCGCCGCCCACGGCAATGCCCACTACGCGGAACGGCAGCAGCACCAGCCATACCAGCGGATAAAGCACCAGGGCCACCAGCGCCAGCGGCCAGCACAGCACCAACAGAATGCACCAGAGCAGGAACTTGATCATTGCCTTCAATGCCTCATGTGCGCGGGCCGGCGCCCGCGGCCATTTGTCTTAAAGATACGAAACATCGCCGAAAATGGTTCCACAGCCATGGCCGCCGTCTGAAGCGCGGGTCAGGGGATCAGTTTCATCCGAATTTCAACTGTCCGGGACAAAATTGAGCGCCCGGGGAGACAACTTGCGGCTCCCTTTCAGGTTCCAACGAATCAAGGAGAAATTATGATCAAAAGTAAGTTCCTTGCTCTCGCAGCTTTTGCGATTGCCCTCACCGTCTTTCTGCCCGCGGCGCATGCTCAGATCTCGATCGGCATCGGCGTGGCGCCTGTCTGCCCCTATGGGTACTTCGACTACGCTCCATACGATTGCGCTCCCTACGGCTACTATGGGCCCGACTGGTTCACCGGCGGCCTGTTTATCGGAGCCGGCCCCTGGTTTCATGGTCCGCGCGGCTTTTATGGCCACGTGGACAACCGCTATGACCCCCACTACGGTTATCATGGACCGTTTCCTGAGCGTGGGGCGCGGCCGTTTTACCACTTCCACGGAAACGAAGCGCGGGATGGTCGTGGCCACGTAGGCCCGGCTGGGCACGATGCCGGCGGCGAACATGCACTTCCCGGCTATCGCGGGCGACGCTAAGGCATTTCTCCAGTTTCTGCAGAGTTTTTGCCGTAGTGAAGGGTGGCGTTTTCTTGAGGAAAACGCCACTTGAGTTCATCGGCTCTGCCTACACCAACTGGAGAAACGCTAGAGCCGATTCAATCCAGGCACGAGGCGGGATAAGGCGCGGCCTGCGTCTTATCTCGCCCGCGCGGCCTGCAGTTTCTTCCGTTCCCGGATCACTTTTGCCAGCTCTTTGTCCGGCATGGCCAGCACGGCTTTGGTCCGCGGCGGGAGCTTTTCATAGATCAGCGCGTAAGACCGCTTGAGCTCGGCCTCGATATCGCGCGGGCGCAACGCATCCCATCGCTCCAGCGTGACCCAATGCGCCTTGGCCAGGTAGGGCGAGGGAACGATGCCGTCAATCTCCAGAAGCTCGTGAAAACGCTCGGCGCCGCAGTGAAACCAGAGAACGCCGGTCCCGGTGCCGTCGAGATCGGTCATGGCGAACATCTTGCCGCCGACCGCGCGGTCGCCTGCCCAATAGACGAGGTGATGGCCCCAGTTCACCGTCTCGGCTGCATGCGGCATGGCCATGCAGATAGCGCGAATGCGTTCATTGTCCACGCAGCATCCTGTCAAATGCAGGGCCCTGGAACTTGGCTTCAAAGACCGTGAAGCGCCGCTCCAGCTCCCACTGTGCGGCGGCTTTCTGGCTGCCGTCAAGGAATGACTTGCAATCCGGCGACGGATTGCCGCCGCCCAACGGCTGGCCCTGGCAGGCGCTCACCGGCGTGCGAAAATCATCCGGCCTGGCCCACAGGCTGGCGTCGGGCAGAAAGTTGTGCTCCATGCCGGTCCGCGCCATCTGCTTCAGGTCAAGGTAGGTAAGGCCGTAGTCGATGGCCGCGCGCACATACTCATTGGTGAGGTCGATGCGGCTCACGCCCTCGTCGTCGGTGGAGAGCGCGACCGGCACATGGGTAGAGAGATAGATGGGAAACGGATGCTCGTCGCCCTCGACGCCCAGGATTCCCTGATTCGAGCTGAGGTTAATCTCGATCATGATGTGCTTCTGCGCGAGTTCCTGGAGCAGCCCGCGGGCATTGTCTTCGTGCATTACGTCCACGCCATGGCCGATGCGCTCGGCGTGGCCCAGCTCCACGGCCTGGCGAATGTGAAAGCGCAATCCCTCGGGCGGCACCAGGCCCTCAGCCAGCTCGCCCGCGTGGAGCGTGATATGGACGCGCGGATATACGGAATGAAGATAGTCCAGCATCTTCATCTGCAG
>JBAUCP010000610.1:0-4631 GCA_049677625.1 Occallatibacter sp.
CCAAAGGGGCGGGCAAGGGAAAGTACTGCTCGCCCCAAAATCATCAGATGGATAGACCCCGATGCCTTGAAAATCCAAACTCGACCCCAAGGAAACTCTTGACTTTCAACAGAGAATCTACGGGGCGAGTGCTTTTGTTGGAACGTCTTCCCCGGATTGCGTCCGCTGCGGCGGACTCCATCCGGGGCTATTTTCACCCCTCCCTACGGGAGGAGGGTTCGCGCTTGATCATTTGAATGAGCAAGGCGGATCAGTCTCTCAACAGAATCTCTTCATGTGATTGCCCCGTCCGCTCGGCCGATCGCGCAAATTAAATGTGGCCACATCGCATGATCGTTAAGCGCAGATTCCGGTGGCGATGTCGGCTGCGGCTTGGGCGATGTTTTCGGGGCGGCCGAGGTCGCGCCAGTAGGATGTGTCGGCGCCGAATGCGGCGATGGTTTCTCCCTGCGCGGCGAGGCGCACGTAGGCGTCGATGATTGAAAATGGGCCTTCGTCGTGCAGCTTTGCGAAGATGCGCGGAGAGATTATGTGAATGCCGGCGAAGGCGAGCGCGTCAGACTCGCACGTGGGCTCGGACTCGGGCTCGGACGTGGGCGCCGGTGCGGGCTGCGACGGTTCTGGAGCGTAGTTGCGCCCGGCGGCGCGGCCCTCAAATAGTCCCTGCTGATTGAAGACGAGAGGCCGTGACGTGGGACGGCGCTGCACGGCGAGCGTGGCGAGCGCGTTGCGTTCAGCGTGTGAGCGAATCATCTGAGCGAGGTCGATGTTGCTCAGCACGTCGACGTTGTGAAGAATAAAAGGCTCCTCTTGATGCGCGCCGGGCTCGAGGAAGAACCATGCGGCTTTCCTGAGGCCGCCGCCGGTGTCGAGCAACTCGTCTTCGCGCGAGACTTCGATTCTCATGCCAAAGTTGCGGTTGGCGGCGAGATAGTCGACGACCATATCAGCGAAGTGGTGGACATTGACGATGACTTCGCTGACGCCGAAGCTGCGCAGGCGCGCGAGGGTGATTTCGAGCAGGGTGCGGCCGGCTACTTCAACAAGCGCTTTGGGGCGGTTATTGGTGAGCGGCCGCAGACGCGTGCCGAGGCCGGCGGCCAGGATCATGGCCTTCACCGGACGGCCTGCTCCAGCGCACCCATTTTCTCAAGCTGGATGTGGCGCACGACGACTTCGACGCCTGAGACACCGCGCAAGTGCTTCGCCAACTGCTCGGCGAGATACACGGAGCGGTGCTGGCCGCCGGTGCAGCCGAAGGAGACCATGAGATTGGCGAAGCAGCGGCGTTGATAGGCGGCTACGCTGGTGTCCACGAGCGAGTAGACGCCGGCGAGAAACTGGTGCACGCTCTCCTCGTGGCTCAGGTAGTCGATGACCGCTGCGTCTTTGCCGGTGAGTGCGCGAAAGCGTTCTTCGCGGCCGGGGTTGGGAAGGCTGCGGGCGTCGAAGACGAATCCGCCGCCGTTGCCGGAGTCGTCGGCTGGTTTTTCGTGATGAAAGGAAAAGCTGAAGATGCGCACGGTGAGCGTGGCTGCGGAAGATTCCAGATTTTTGAGCTTCTCAGACTCGGTGATGGCGTGAAGCGCGTCAAGCAGCGCGGGCAGCGCGATGGGCAGCCTGACGTTGGCTGCGAGCCAGCGCAGGTTCTTGAGCGCGTAAGGCACTGACTGCAGAAAATGGGTCTTGCGCTCGTAGAATCCGCGAAAGCCGTAAGCGCCCAGAGCCTGCAGAATGCGCACGTAGACGTAGGCGTAGTAGTGCTCCATGAAAGCGCCGCGGTGGACGGGCGTGAATTCGGCCAGGCAGTCGAGATAGCGGTCGAGGAGCGCCTGGCGCAGCTCGGGGGGAAGGTCGGCTTTGCCGTCGTAGAGCAGTGAGGCGATGTCGTACTGGAGCGCGCCTTTGCGGCCGCCCTGGTAGTCGATGAAGAAGGGCAGACCGTCGCGCAGCATGATGTTGCGCGACTGGAAATCGCGATAGAGGAAGTAATCGTGGCTGGCGCTGAGCAGCAGCTTGGTGAGACGGCCGAAGTCGACTTCGAGTGCCTGCTCGTTGAACGGGATGCCGGCCAGGCGCAGGAAGTAGTACTTGAAATAATTCAGGTCCCAGGCGATGGACTGGCGGTCAAAGCTGGAGCGCGGGTAGCAGACTTTGTAGTTCAGGTCGCGGCCCGCTTCAACCTGGAAGCGCGGCAGAATGGCGACCGCCTGGCGATAGGCCTCGATGGCCGGCGCGGCGATGGCGTCGCCGATGCGATGCTGGCCCAGGAAATCGAAGAGCGTGGTGTCGCCCAGGTCTTCTTCTAGGTAAGCGCCGTGGGCGAGGTCTTCGGCGTAGATCTCCGGGACGGGCAATCCGCGGCGGCGGAAGTGGCGGGAGAATTCGAGGAAGGCGGCGTTCTCTTCGCGGACGGTGTGCAGAATGCCGATGGCGCGGAACGGGCCGCCGGTGAGCCGGACGATGGCGCGTCCCGAGCCGCCTAGCTGGCCCTGGAGCGGTTGGATATGGCCGGCGGGCAGCTGGAAATGCTGCTCGAAAAGCCGTTCTAAAACGTCCATGAGCCTCTCTTGGCGAATGGGTCAGCCAACTCCACAAAGATACCGAGCGCGGGGAATGGGGTGCAAGGCGGGGGTGGGATCGATTTGAAAGGAATGTCTCCCGGGGGCTATTGAGAACTGCATAAATAATGTCCGATCGCGAGGTAGCGCCGGCCTCCAGGCCGGCTGTCCCGGCGGCGTCCACGCCGGCGGCGTGCGATGCGTCGGCAGTGCGCGGGCCTGGAGGCCCGCACGACAGCCGGTCTGGAGACCGGCGCTACGAAGATGCGTGCGCGATTACTCGCCGGTGGCGGGTGGGGCTCCGGCGAGAACGATGGGCAGGGTGGGGGTTGCCGATCCGCCTGTGTTCTCAATCGTCACGCCGAAGGCCTTGGCGGAGACGCCCGGGGGAATCTGCGGCATGACTACGCTGGCGCTGCCGGATGCGTCGGGCTCAAAGAGGCCGGCGGGAATGGGCGCGGCGCCGCTTGCGGGAATGACCCACAGCTCATAGGTCTTGTTCGCGGGCAAGGGCTTCAGGTTGCTGGCCTCAAGCACCAGCGCGCCGCGCGCGGCGAGATAGACGGCGCGGGCCGAGGGCGCGGGCGGAGTTTTGCCGGCGGTGAGCAGAACGTGCTGGGCGGCGGGAGCGGTGAGCAGATCGAGCACTTCATGCGCATGGCGGCTCTCGACGGCCTGTGCGGCAAGCGCCTGCGAGGTTGCGTCGAGCTGCCGGCTCAAGGTACGAATCTTCATGCCCAGGCCGATGGAAACCAGCAGCATGGCAGCCGCAGCCAGCCACGCGGGCCACGCTGCCGTGCGCCTTGCGGGCGTCGAACTGGAGATGGGCCGGGTGATGGGAATCACCGGCGCAACGGCGGTTTCAGGTGCGACGATTCGATCGTCGATACGGTTGAGGAAGCGCTGGCGGGCTCCGGCGGGCAGCGGATGCTGTTCCACGCTCATGGCGACTAGCGCAAGATCGCCGCTGGCTTTGGCCAGTTCGGCACGGCACGCATCGCACCCAGCCAGATGCAGGCGCACCGCCGCGGACTCCTCGGTCGAGAGAGCCTGCAGCGCGTAGAGCGCCAGCGTTTCTTCCGGGATGTGCGCGATCTCTGTCATGGCTGAAATGCCCTTCGCAAGTTGATGAGCGCCGATCGGATTCTTGTTTTCACGGTGCCGAGCGGGTCGCCGGTCTGCTCCGCGATCTCAGAGTGGGTCAGGCCATCAAAGAAAGCCATCTCGATGGACTGTTGCTGCTCGGGCGAGAGTTTTGCGAGCACGGTGCGAACTTTATCCATCATGGTGCGGCGCTCGGATTCAACCGCGATGTTTTCTTTGGCGGCCAGCACCACGTCGTCCACCGAGTCAGACGGCTTTCTGCGCCGCAGCACGTCCACGGCGCGATTGCGCGCCACCACCAGCAGCCACCCAGCCAGCGAACCGCGGCCGGCATTGAAGGCTCGGGGATTCTCCCACAACTGAAAGAAAACTTCCTGCATAACGTCTTCGGCATTTCCCGTGTCCTTCAACACGCGCAGCGCCACGGAGTAGACCATGCCGCTGTAGCGATCAAAGAGATCGCCAATCGCTTTCTGGTCCTTCGATCGCACGCGGTCAAGCAGGGACTGATCGTCAGTCCCTGTGAAGCGCGGCGCGGCCCCCGATTCCGAGGACCTGTCAAAGGAACGTTCCCGGGTTTCTTTCGGATTGGGGAGATATTCGGTCATCGATGATGGCAGAAGCTCATTGTAATTTGAAGCGGGCTTTACGCCAGACGCGCAACGGGCCGGAGAGCGAATCTCTGGCCCATTGTGTGTTGCGAGGGAGGGCTAGATGGAAATCCACATGGAGTCTCGCGGAAATTGCTTGCAACGGTAGTACGAAGCGATTTGCGAATTGGATTGCGTGATTGGAGGAAAATTTATGCGGGGTGTTTCGGAAGCTTGTTGCGTAGAGTGAGCGTCCCGAAAAGCAGGTCCTTCGACTCGTCGCCGCGGCGACTCGCTCAGGAGGACAGATTGGAGAAGGGTTGGTGCTATCCCACCTTAGCCGATGCGCACAGAACGCGCATCGCCGAAGGTGGGG
>JBAUCP010000611.1:0-3104 GCA_049677625.1 Occallatibacter sp.
CACTCGTCCAGGAACGACCACCGACGCATCGTCATAGAAGCGGGTGTGCGTCATTCCCAGTGGTTGAAAGATGTTCTCGGCTGCGAATTCGGCAAGCGTCTTCCTGGTCGCGCGCTCCAGAACAATACCGAGCAGGAAGTAGTTGGTGTTGCTGTAGACCCACTCGTCTCCGGGCGCATTATTAAGTCCCTTTTGACGCTCAATCAGTTTGAGGATCTCTCCCGGCGAATTGAACTCGGACGCATCGAGTCCCGAAAAATAGAGAAGGTCAAAGAAGTCTCGCAAGCCGCTGGTCTGATGAAGCATCTGCCGGAGAGTAATCGTGTGGCCGTAGTCGGGCAACTCCGGAATATATTTCCTGACGTCATCGTCTAACGAAAGAAAACCTTGCTCCGCAGCAAGCACGACACTGGCTGCAGTAAATTGCTTTGAGACAGATCCGACGTAAAAGACCGATTGAGGCGAAAGTGGAACCCCGAGTTCGAGGCTTGCCGCGCCATACGACCTGCGATATACAAACTTTCCGTCGCGCATCACTCCCAGCGAGCATCCCGGGGATTTCGCCTGGTCGTAAGCCGCGAAAATTTGATCCACTTGTTGCGAAAGGCCCATCTCGCTGGAGAAAAGGGGGTGGACGAAGGCTCCGAAGGCGAGGACGGCAATAGCAGCGAACCGCATCAGTCGATGAGTATATCAAGAGCGCTGTGCGGCTCTTTAGCGCGGACCAGCAGCGCAGATTGTCTGCGATATCGTCAGCCACCTGGAAGTAATCCGGTGTGGTCCCAGTGCAGACCCCGGCACAGGAATCCCGTCCCCCTCCGGCTCTGCTATATCTAAATACATGCGTTGCTTCATTGCGCGGCGCGGTCTCTGCTCGATCGCGGTTGCGCTGGCCCTCGTGGTTCCCCTCTCCGCACAGCAGCCTCCGGATACCTTCCGCTGGATGAACTTTCACTCATCCAAAGACCAGGACATCATTGTCTGGGTCACGCGCGCTCTCCAGGTAGATGACTGGACGGCGATCCGCGAGATTGGCGTCAAGTACGACGCGGCGCTGGTCATCACCGCCAACCGCGCTACGCCGCAATCCCTACCCGAAGACGACACCTTCACCGTCTGGAGCGTTTCGCTCACCAGCCATGTGGCGGCGCCGCTGATTCATGGCGTCAATCTGCGCATCTTTGACTGGGAGCACTTTGCCGACGGCATGCCGGAGGACCTGACGGCTCTTTACGACAACTGCCGCAACTGCTCCACCGCAACCTACTTCACTGCGTTCTATTACGACATGGGCCGCCACATGTGGGCGGCGCGCTGGATCAATGGAGGCCAGGGGGCGCCGGTGTGGAATACCTCGCCACCTTCGAACATCGAGTGGACGCAGGTGTACGGATTGCTGGCCGAAGGGGACGGGCACGTGGAGCTCTGCACCTGGAACCACTTCGATTACGGCAAGCAGAAGCCGCCCGAGGACGTTCTTTATCAGTACGACCGCGACCCATTCAGCGGCCTGGACCGCACCGAAGTGCTGAGCGGCAAGATGGCCGACGACATGGAGCTGAAGCTGTGCCGCGGTCAGGATAGCGTGCAGGGGCTGGAGCGCGGCCAGGACTCGCCGCTCTGCCAGGATCTGGTGAATCCGGCTCATGGCTCCGGGCGCGAGCGCCACCCGGTGACCACGCCGCCAGCCAACAATCGCGGCCGCTCTGCGCCGCCCGGCTCCCACTGAGGTCCGCCGGGCTCAGGCGATGGATGTTCAACCCATTACGTGTAAGCGGGCAAGGTGCATTATTCGGCCGTAAGCACCCGCACGGCCACCAGGTTGCGTACCCAGCGCGCCGGGCGCTTTTCGCCACTGGCGACCATCTTGAGCGGCCCGTCGTCGGCGATCGGCTTGCCATCTTCGCTGTCGGCCACGAGCACGGTCGCGTCATGCACGTCGGGCGCTACCTCGCCCAGCGAGTAGACCACCTCGTAACCGTCCGATCCCACGGCCACCAGGTAGATCTTAAACTGCTTGCCGCGCGGCTTGTCGGGCACGCCAAGTTTGACGAGCAGGTCGATCAGCGGCACGCCGGAGTATGTCTGGCTGGCTTTGGCGTGCTCGTTGTAGACGGAAATCGTGGTGTGCGGAAGCGCGGCGAGCGTGGCGGGCGTCCACTCGGCGGACTGGTCGCCGAAGGTGATCTTGAGCGGGCCTGCAGGCGGCGCGGGCTTGTGCATATTGCCCATTTCGCCCATCGGTGGCTCTTGAGGCTGGCTCTGCGCACAGGCGCCCGCTGTTCCCGTTATCAAACCCAAGATCGCGACTGCCGCCCAAAGCCTGCTCCGCATCGTGAAATCCTCCCGCCATCCATCGTATACTGGGTTCATGTCGATTGTGCGCAACGTCGCGGGCATCGCCAAGGGCATGAGCATCACCTTTCGCGAGATGCTGGAGCCCACGCAGGTGGAGAACTATCCTGACGGTGACGGCCCGCTGCGCGGAGCGGTCTTCGAGCAGCGCTTCCGCGGCGCACACGTTTTGCAACGCGACGAAGATGGGCTGGAGAAATGCGTGGCCTGCTTCCTGTGCGCGGCCGCCTGCCCGTCGAACTGCATCTACATTGAAGCGGCTGAAAACACCGCCGAGCAGCGCATCTCGTCGTCAGAGCGCTACGCCAAGGTCTACAACATCGACTACAACCGCTGCATCTTCTGCGGCTACTGCGTAGAGGCCTGTCCCACGGACGCGATCACGCACGGGCATGGCTTTGAGCTGGCCACGCTGAATGCGACCAATCTGGTGATGCGCAAAGAAGACATGCTGGTGCCGGTGGCCGCGCTGACGGCGGGGAAGTAAAATGTCTGACAGTTGCTACGCAGCTCCCGCCAGCAGCCCGCGCTTCCGCAGCTCGGTGACCACGCGCTCGACCTTCCAATCCAGTGCGCCGCTGCCATCTATCACCAGATCCGCATGAGCTGCGGAGGGCCGCACGAACGCTACGCTCGCCGGACGCACGGTTGCCTCATACTGCTCGCGTACTGAAGCAGGCGTGCGTCCGCGCTGCTCGATGTCGCGCTTCATGCGCCGCTCGAAGCAGAGCGGGTCGGGCGTGTCGATG
>JBAUCP010000612.1:0-3175 GCA_049677625.1 Occallatibacter sp.
CCAAAGGGGCGGGCAAGGGAAAGTACTGCTCGCCCCAAAATCATCAGATGGATAGACCCCGATGCCTTGAAAATCCAAACTCGACCCCAAGGAAACTCTTGACTTTCAACAGAGAATCTACGGGAGGACTGGCGGTTTTCGGCCGGTTGAAACAGCGTGGCGATCCTGGCGGAGCGCGGGCCGGGAGGCCCGCACGACAGCCGGTCAGGAGACCGGCGCTACATCCGATGCGCGATGGGCGCTCTCCTGTAGCAACGAAGCAGAGGCTCTAAACTGGATTTATGCCGCGATTTCACGTGGAGCATTTCGGATGCAGGGCGGCGCGCGCGGACGGCGAGGCGATAAGCGGCTTGCTGCGCACAGCCGGCCACTGCGTGGGGCAGAGTACCGATGCCGATGTGGTGGTCGTAAATACGTGCAGCGTGACGGCGGAGGCCGATCGGGCTGCGCGCGCGTTTATCCGGCGGACGCACCGGCTGAATCCCGATGCGCGGATCGTGGTGACGGGTTGCTATGCGCAGCGGGCGCCGGAAGAACTGGCGGGGTTGGCCGGCGTGGCCGCCGTAGTGGGAAACAGCCACAAGGCTCTGGCGCCGGAGATTGTGCTGGGTCTGGTCCGCGGCAAAGCGCGCGAAGCCGCAGATACAGCGCTGGTGAGCGTAAGCTCGCTGCTCGCGGGCGGCGTGCCGGTGTGGGCCGATGATCGCTTTGCGCACTCCTTTATTGAAGAGGCGCAGCTTGTGCCGGGGATGCAGACGCGGCCGAATTTGAAGATTCAAGAAGGGTGCGGGAACCGGTGCACGTTTTGCGTGATTCCCCAGACTCGGGGCCCCTCCAAAAGTTTGCCGCACGCAGTGCTGATGTGCCAGGTGGAGGGGTTTGTCGCCGCCGGCGGCAAGGAACTGGTGCTTTCGGGGATCAATTTGGGACGGTGGGGACGGGATTCCGGTGTGACCGCTGGTGGTGGACATACGCTGGCGGGGTTGGTGCGCGAGATTTTGGAGCGAACGGAGTTGCCGCGGCTGCGGCTGAGCTCGATTGAGCCCATGGACTGGGATGGCGAGCTGATCGGGCTGATGGCGGAGTTTGGCGGAATGGGGCTGGCGCGGCACGCGCACCTGCCGCTGCAGTCGGGGTCGGACGCGGTGCTCAGGCGCATGCACCGGCGCTATCGCCCATGGCACTATGCGGATAAGGTGGAGGCGCTAATGCGCGCGGCGGGGCCGGAGCTGACGCTGGGCGCGGACGTGATGGTGGGCTTTCCCGGCGAGACAGACGCGGAGTTTGAGGAGACGGCGGAGATGGTGCGCGCGCTGCCCTTCGGTTATCTGCACCTGTTTCCGTTTTCGGCGCGGCCGGGCACGCGCGGATGGGCGCTGCATGCGGAGAGCCCCGTGGTTCAGGAGACCGTGGCAGAGCGTATGGCCGTGCTGCGTGCGCTGGCCGCGGAAAAGAGTGAGGCGCATCGGCGGCGGTTTGTCGGACGCGAGCTGGAGGCCATTACTCTGCATACGCCGGCGGCGACTGCGGCTCGGGCAAGAACCGCGGCGCTGACGGAGAATTTTCTGCCCGTCGAGATGGAGGGATGCCGCTCTGCGAATGAGCTGGTGCGGGTGCGGGTTACGGGGCTGAATTCCGAAGGCGTGCTGGAAGGCTGCGCGGATTGAGTCAGTAGACGGCTACGGCAACGTCTGTCAGGCCGAAGTCGGTTCCCTTGAAGAGCAGCTCCTCGCCGGTTTCCCTGGCCAGCGCGTAGGCCATGCAGTCGCCGAAGTTGAGCGCGGCGGGATGGCGGCCTTTGCCGTAAAGCACGAAAGCTGTTCGTGCAATGCGGGCGTGCGATTCAGTGAATGGAACCGGGCCGATCCGGAAGCGCGCAATCAGCAAATCGAGGTCCCGCACCGCATCCGCGCCGTGGCGAGCCATGAGGACCAACGACGATTCAAGGAAGCTGGCCGTGGATATCCTGCACTCCGCGCTGTCCGCGATGGCTACATCGAGGCGGCGGCCCTCCGGCTCTTTGAGAAGGATCGCGATCAGGGCAGACGAGTCGACGATCATGCGGGAATCCCGTTTTCGTCGTATCCGAGAATCTCGTCTTCAGTGCGCGTGTCCAGAACGGGAAGCGAAGCGCAGTGATCGGCGATGGCGCGGATATCGGCGAGCAGGAGGTCCCGGTTCTCTTTTCGGCGCCGTTCGCGCACGAGGCGCTCGCGCAGGGCCCCAACCACCGCGTCGGTGATGGTTTCTCCGGTCGCATCCGCGAGTTGGCGGGCGAGGCGGTCTGCTTCAGGGGATTTGATGCTCAGCGGCATAGGTATCTCTATACCTATTTCTCTACCTATATATACAATAACACGCCGGAAATCCCTTTACGGCACAGTCGCCGGACGTTGCCCCCGTTCGACTTCAGCCTTAACCCCTTTGTTCATGGGAGGCCGGGCCAATGTTATACTCAGGGTGCGCTCGTGAGTGCGCGCCCGGAAAGGCGCGTGGCTGCGCGCCCCCCGGAGGAGAACCATCGCACTCGATAAACGCTCGGCCAAGTCCTTTATCCGCATCAACGATCGAATTCGCGCGCGCGAGATCCGCGTCATTGACGAAAACGGCGAACAGTTAGGCATTTTGGCGCCCTTTGAGGCGTTGAAGATTGCCCGTGAGCGCGGGCTGGACCTGGTTGAGGTCTCGCCCAACGCAATTCCGCCGGTGTGCCGCATCCAGGACTACGGCCGCTTTCTCTACGAGAAGGAAAAGAGCGAACGCGCCGCGCGCAAACGCCAGAAGGTGATCGTGGTCAAGGAGGTCAAGTTCTCAGTGACCGTGGACGAGCACGATTACCAGACCAAGAAGAACCAGGCGGTGCGCTTCCTGACCGAAGGCGACAAGGTAAAGGCCAGCCTGCGCTTCCGCGGCCGGCAGATGGCCCACCGCGAGCTGGGCTACGCGATCATCAACCGGCTCATTCAGGACATCGGCGAGGCTGGGATAGTGGAGTTCATGCCGCGCATGGAAGGCACGATTTTGCACGCGATTCTGGCGCCGAGCCGCAAAGACGCGCCGAAGCCAAAGCCGCCTGCGCCTCCGCCGGCAGCCGGGCCGCGGCCAGAGGCATAAGCGTAGCCTCTGCAATTTTTCAAGTTGAAGATTAGAGCCGCCCGTCTGGGCGGCTTTCGTT
>JBAUCP010000613.1:0-2081 GCA_049677625.1 Occallatibacter sp.
GGAAAAGGCTGCGCACGCTGGCCGGCGAGAGCTCGTTGAGGTGCGCGGGGATAACGCCGAAGACGCCCTGCACGCCGAATTGCATGAGAAACGATCCGGCGGCAAGCGTGAAGAGCGAAGCGCCGAAGGCCCACGCGGGGATGGCGGCTGCGGCAAGTGCGAGCGCGAGCAGAATAGATTTGCGGCGGCCCAGCTTCTCAGAGAGATGGCCGATCGCGAGCGCACCGAGAATGGCGCCCACGTTATAGAGAATGGCGAGATTAGAAACTAATGCGCTCGAAAAACCGTGCACCGTCTTCAGAAAATCGGGATAGAGATCCTGCGTGCCGTGGGAGAGACAGGTAACGACAGACATGAGCAGGACAAGATAGGCGAAATCTTTTTTGTGATGCAGAAGGACGCGTGCGATGTCGCCAAGGCCGGCGGCCTGAGTCTTCTTCCACGCCTGCGACTCAGGCGAAAGCAAAGTGAGGACCGTGATAATGCCGGCGATGAAGAGTCCGCCGAGGAAGACCCATTGCCAGCCAAAGCGGGGCGCAACCAGCGGAATCGCGACCGCAGCCAGCAGGTAGCCGAGCGAGTAGCCCGCCTGCATGATGCCGGAAAAGAGCCCGCGCCAACGCTGCGGAGAACTCTCCATAACCAGCGATGCGCCGATGCCCCAGTAGCCGCCCATGCCGATGCCGTAAAGTGCGCGCAGTATCAGAAAGACCGTGTAGTTCGGCGCGAAGGGCGTGAGCGCGGAGACGATGGAGAAGAAAAGCACGCAGGCGATCAGCGGCCGGCGGCGGCCGTAACGGTCGGCGAGAGAGCCAAGAACGAGCGCACCCAGCGGGCGCGTGGCCAGCGTGACGGTGATGGACCAGACGATGGCGGCCTTGGAGACGTGAAAGCCCGCGGCCAGCGCATCGACGAGAAAGATAAGAACGAAGAAGTAGTAAGCATCGAGAATCCATCCCAGAATTCCCGACGAGACGGCGAACTGCCATCCGGGTTGAAGTTGGAGTGAATGGGTCGCGGCGTCCGCTTGCGGCTCACTCATGCATGGTCCTCGCAGCGCGGCGCATACTTACAGCCTCTCCAGCGTAAGGCCGCCGTCGATTACCAGGACCGCTCCCGTTGCATAGGGCAGCTCGCCCGTGGCCAGTACGCGCACCGCGCGGCCCACATCGTCCGGCGTGCCCCAGCGCTTTTCGAGCAGCAGCCCGCCTTCGATCAGCGCGTCGTATTTGTCGCGGACGCCGGCCGTCATGTCGCTCTCGATGATGCCGGGGCGCACCTCGTATACGCCGATGCCGTATTCAGCCAGCCGTGCGGCCCACAGGCGCGTGGCCATGGCAATGCCGGCCTTCGAGATGCAGTAATCGCCGCGATTGACGCTGGCCACGGTGGCTGAGATGGAGCTGATGTTAATGATGGCGCGATGGACGGAGGAGTCCGCTGCGCGCTGGCGGATCATCCATGCGGCAACGGCCTGCGTAAGAAAATACGGCCCCTTGAGATTGGTCCCAATGAGCTCGTCGAAGCTCTCTTCTCGCGCTTCAAGAATGTCCGCGCGAACGCGCGGCGCAACTCCTGCATTGTTGACCAGCACATCGAGCCGGCCGAACTGCTCTTCGATTGCCAGCAGGAGATTCGCGCGCGCCGCTCCGTCGGATACGTCGGCCTGCACGTAGATGGAGCCGGGACTCCGCTCCGCAATGACGTCGAGCGCAGGCTGAACCTGCTCCTTGGCACGCCTGCCGGAGATGGCCATGGTGAAGCCGGCCTCTGCCAGCTTGAGCGCGATGCCGAAGCCGATGCCGCGCGACCCACCGGTGACGAGCGCTACTCTATTTGGATTCGGCATCTCCACTCCTTTTCTGCATGCAGGCG
Organism: Occallatibacter sp.; assembly: GCA_049677625.1. Lineage (GTDB taxonomy): Bacteria > Acidobacteriota > Terriglobia > Terriglobales > Acidobacteriaceae > Telmatobacter. Next base: position 1,876 of record JBAUCP010000613.1, read on the forward strand.
ATCGGCGCTAGAAAAACCTGTAATAGCGTGCGTCTGCCAGTCTGGCTACGAGCAACAGTGCTTCCAGCAAATGATAATCGCCCCACATGCACGACTCGCCACAGGGGATCTTCGCGGAGGGTGGAACATAGTCCCAGCCGTTGGGGCGATGATAGACGCTGTGCAACAGGATGCCTTCATGAGCCGGATCGGTCGAGAGGTACGGC
>JBAUCP010000614.1:0-3727 GCA_049677625.1 Occallatibacter sp.
CGCAACGACCGTGCCGTGAGAATTGCGCCGGACAAAGCGGCCAAAGTACCTTTCTTAGTGCCGCGCGAGGTTCCTTTATTTGCGTACCGAACTATAGGAGCAGAAATTGACGGTTGTCAAGGGTAAGAAATCGTTTTAGTTGGAGGCAAAAGCGATTTACCCGATCGGATTTGCGCACCCCTCCTGGCAGTGCGATACTCTAACAGAATAACCATATTATTTTCTTAAACTTACAATAGAAATACCGAAAGACCTGAATGGCGTCGAAAATGGCCGCGGATGTTTACCTATTTCATTCAAGAGACAAAGTTATTACGACCGAACCCGCGGCTCCACGTCGGCTTCGCAGCAAGGCGAGCCGGCGCTCTGGGCATGAACTGGATCGTCGACGGCCGCGTGGACGATACGCCTCCCGGCGGCGCGCTGCCCTTCGAGGTGTGGCGTCCGCGCGACGGCGGCAAGCCTTTCGTGCGCATCGAGTACACCGCGCAGACCATCGACCAGATGCGCCAGGGACAGACGCTGACGGCCGCCAATCCTCCGGTTGAGGATCCGATTTCTGTACCGGCCTGCAGCCGCCAGGATCTGTCGTGCGCGTGGGACGGATTTTCGGGTGCAGTGCGCCAGGCCATCGATCCCGCTTACGTGCGCGCACAGAGATAGAGTTCGCATCCGAATCGGCTCTACGGTTGAATGATGGGGTTGGATGCTTGCGCGCTTTACTCGATCTGGCCGATATAGACGCCGAACGGCCCCAGCTCGATCTGTTCGAGCGAGGCTGGATCGGCGCCGCCGGGTGATTTGAGAAGCGTCTTGAGATGCCCTGCGCTCAGGCCTGCACCACTCGACTCAAGATTCACGATCTGCGGCTCGGCGGTGAAGTTCGCGCTCACCACTACCTGCGGCATTCCCGGCGCCTGGCGAATCCAGCTCAGCACCTTGGTGTTCTCCGTGTCGAGCATCATGTTGGCGCCCTGCGCGAAGGCCGGCACGGTCTTCTTGAGCTGAATCAGGCTGCGGTACCAGTTGAAGAGCGAGTCGGGATCGGCCTTCTCCGCCTCCACATTGATGGTGGTGGCGCTGGGCGGCACCGGCAGCCACGGCTCGTCGGTGGTAAAGCCTGCGTTCGCGCTGGCGTTCCACTGCATCGGCGTGCGTTCGCCGTCGCGGCCTTTCTCTTTGGGCCAGCCGGTGATGCCGATGGGGTCTTTCACATCCTGCTTGCGTGTGGGCGGCGTGGTCACCATGCCGATCTCGTCGCCGTAATAGAACAGCGACGCGCCGCGGCTGGCAAAGAGAACCGTCGCAATCACGCGCTCGATCTCCTTGTTGTGCACGCCGTCGCCATAGCGCGCGTCGATCCGCGGATTGTCGTGGTTGTCGAAGAGGAGCAGCGGAGTATTGCCGTCGATCCTGGTCTCCGCATCTATCAGTTTGGAGCGGAAGCCGGTCACATCGAGCTTGTTGATAAAGCCCACCTGCGTATCCATGGGCAACTGGAACTCCCGCTTCTGGGGCGTGCCGTACATCTTGGCCAGCTCAGCTACGTTGGGCAGATAAGTCTCGCCGATGAGCACACGCGTGCCTGGGAATCCGGACGAGTTGAATTTGTCGGCCTCGGCGCGCATCTCGCTGACGACCTGGTGCACGCCCGGCTGGTTATTGGTCCTCGAGTCGTCCAGTTGCGGGTCGCCATAGGCGTTGATGATGGGGTTACCGTTCTTGTCCTTCACCACGCCTTCGTCTCTCAGCTGGGGGTCTTCATAGAGGGTGGTGATGGCGTCGAACCGGAACCCGCCCACGCCGCGCTTGAGCCAGAAGGCCACGATGTCTTTGAACGCCTGGTGAACCTTGGGGTTATACCAGTTCAAATCCGGCTGCTGAATATAGAACTTGTGGTAGTAGTACTGGCGGGTCTTCGGGTCCCACTGCCACGCCGAGTGGCCGAAGTACGATTGCCAGTTATTCGGCGGTTCGCCCTGGCTGGTGGTGGTCTCGCCCTTGCCATCGCGCCACACGTACCAGTCGCGATAGGGATTATCCCTCGATGAGCGTGACTCGAGAAACCACTTGTGCTGATCGGAGGTGTGGTTCATCACCATGTCCATGATCACGCGGATGTGGCGCTTGGCAGCCTCGTCGACCAGGCGGTCGAAGTCGGCCATGGTGCCGTACTGCGGATCGATGGCGCGGTAGTCGGAGATGTCGTAGCCGAAGTCGACCTGCGGCGAGGGATAGACGGGCGTGAGCCAGATGGCATCCACGCCCAGCTCCTGCAGGTAATCGAGTCGCTGGGTGATGCCGTTCAGGTCGCCGAGGCCGTCGCCGTTTGAGTCCTGAAAGCTGCGCGGATAGATCTCGTAGATCACCGCATTCTTCCACCAGTCGCGTTCGCTCTGCTGGCTTGCCGTTTTCACTGCCGCCTTTGTCGTCGCGGGCACGCTTTGCCCTCCAGCGGCGAGCGCCGCCGCAGCCAGCAAAAGCGCCGCCGTGCAGCTCGCCATGCTTTTTCCCACTTTGTTCGCCGACTGCATCGCAGTCTCCTCGGTCTCGCGCGTCACAGCCGGTCGCGCCGGCTGCCTGCATTCCCTTTAAGATGCTAACGCGGCGCGGAGGTTTGGCGCTCGGCGTAGCCGATTAATCTCAATGGCGATTGACTAGGGAAGATCACTGCTGCAACTGCGGCATGGGCATGCGCACCACCTGCGGGTAGTAGATGGATGCATTGGAGGCGAGTTTGGGTACCGCGAATGTGTTGCAGACGTAGGTGAAAACCAGATCGCCGCGCTCGAACTCGGGATGCTCTTTGGCGGCGTAGCAGAAGGTGTCTTTGTCGTAGCCTGGATTGGCCGGCTGCATCTCCGGCGCCTGATAGATCACTTGCCCGTCGGTCCACGGACCGGTGAGGCTGGGCGCGGTGCGCAGCAGAATCTTGCTCGAGAACGCATCGGGTGAGAACATGACCGCCAGCCAGCGATGCAACTCCGGATGGTAGCGGATGGAGAGCTCGGTGCTGCCGCGCTTCATCACTTCGAGCGCGTTCTGCGGATTAAAGCCGCTCTCCCACGCACCATCCGCGGCCAGATATTCAAGATGCTTGGCCGGATCCCTGAGCCCCTTGATCGGAATCCGCGTAACCACGAGCGGCCGTGTGCCGGACTCCTGGAGCGCGAAGAGATACGCATTCTTGTCATCGACCACAGCGGTTGCCGAGGGGTACGCGTGCGTCCCGTCTGGCACCAGCGAGAAATAATCGATCTTCCACTGCTGCGGGTCGGCCCCCGGCGCGGAGATGCGCGCAAGATCGGCGCCGCAGGTCTCAAACCCCATCCCCTGCAGGGTTCCGCCGGGCGTGCTGCGCAGGCACAGCAGAGTCACCCAGAGATCGCGTCCCGCGACAAATCCGTCCATGGCCCAGTACCAGGTGTTGGGAAGCCGCGCTTGAAAAAAGTCGTGTGGATGCCCCTCGGCATCCTTACGGATCGCGTAGGTCAGATTCCAGCGGCCATCGGCATCGCAGGTGGAGATGCCGATGCTGTTGCGCACCATCTGCGGATCATTGCCGTGCACCACGCGCTGCTGGCCATAGAGCGTATCGCCAAAGATCCATACATCGCGCCCGTCGGGCAGCGGGATCGAGTAAGCAGCGTCCGCGCCGAGCCAGCCGAGCGGCTGTTCATGTGGCAGCTCGAACTTCGGCGTGCATGCGGAATCCGCGGAAGCCGCG
>JBAUCP010000615.1:0-13494 GCA_049677625.1 Occallatibacter sp.
GCTGCAGACATGCACCCCAGCAAGAACGGATATAGAATCATTGGACAAGCGGTCTTAGAAGCCTATGAAAAAGACCCGTGGAGCACCGCTGCGTGGCCACAAGCTGGAGCTGAGAAGTGAAGAGAGCCTGCATGGTTGCCTATACATTTTATGAGACGGACAACCGCGTTCGACGCTATGCTGAAGCACTTGTGAAGCGCGGAGACCAAGTCGATGCAATCGCCCTGTGGCGGGAAGGCCAGATGCCCTTCGAGATCATCCGGGGAGTAAGAGTCTATCGCATTCAGAAGCGCGTGATCGACGAAAGGGGCCCCTTCACATATCTTACGAAGCTTTTGACGTTCTTTCTTCATTCAGCATGGTTTCTAACGATTCGCCACTTAAGAGAGCCGTACGACGTTATCCACGTTCATTCGGTGCCAGACTTTCAAGTGTTCGCTGCACTTGTTCCGCGCCTGATGGGAGCTCGCATAATCCTTGATATACATGACCTCGTGCCGGAATTCTATGCGAGCAAATTTAACGTCGATGAGCGATCCCTGGTATTTCGTTGCCTTCTTCTAGCGGAAAAGCTTTCGATCGCATTCTCTAGTCATGTAATTATTTCAAATCATCTCTGGTGGGAGAAGATTACGAGACGAGCAGTGAAGCCGGAAAAATGCACAGCCATCATCAACTATCCGGATCTCTCAATTTTTTCCTGCTCAATGAGGAAGACTCGAACGGAAGATGCCTTTGTAATGTGTTATCCGGGCACTCTTAACCGGCATCAGGGACTTGATCTGGCAATTCGCGCTGTAATGTTGCTACGCGATAAGGCGCCGCAGTTGAAGCTTTTAATTGTTGGAGATGGACCAGACCGAGAGAAGCTAAAGGCCATGGTGGTAGAGCATCACCTGGAAGATCGCGTGGAATTGCGCGGCTTCGTTCCTATCGAGGAAGTAGCAGATACTATGAGCACCATCGATCTTGGAGTGGTGCCGAAGCGCAGGGAATCTTTCGGGAATGAGGCGTTTAGTACTAAGATTATGGAATTTATGGCTATGGGTGTTCCAGTGATCGCATCAAGAACGCGCATTGATCAATACTATTTTAACGAGGATATATTACAGTTCTTCGAATCGGACGACGTCGAGGATCTTGCGGCCAAGATATTAGAGCTTATGAAGGATCCGGTCAGATGTGACGCATTGCGCACGTGCAGCCGGGAATTCATAGCGCACAACAACTGGGATGTAAAGAAGCAGGAATATCTAGACCTGGTAGATGCAGTCTAAGTCATCATGTGAGATGGAGTTTATCATAGCATGATTTTTCACGAGACTAAGCTGGAAGGCGTCGTCGTAATTGAACCGGAGTATTACAGCGATGATCGGGGTTTTTTTGCACGCTCTTGGTGCGAGAAGACTTTTCAGGAGCACTCGTTGACGCCAAAGATAGTACAGTGCAATATATCAATGAATAAGCGGATTGGTACCCTACGCGGGATGCACTATCAGATCGCTCCGGTTGAGGAAGCAAAGCTTGTACGCTGCATGAGAGGCAGTATTTTTGACGTGGCTATCGACCTCCGGGCGCATTCAAAGACATTCATGCAGTGGACAGGAATTGAATTGACGGCGGAAAACCACCTCGCGCTCTATATACCGGAAGGATGCGCACATGGTTTCTTGACAATGGAAGAAGAGACAGAAGTCTTCTATCAGATGTCAGAGTACTACCACCCGGAGGCCCAGCGTGGCGTGCGCTGGAACGATCCAGTGTTCGGTATTGACTGGCCTGGAACTGTTCAAGCGATCGCCGATCGTGATCGGGAATATCCGGACTTCGAACTCCGATGATTAGCCAGTGGCAAGACTTTGAAATAGAGGATATGGAAGAAGCGGGCAGAGCGATGCACAGCCTTGCCTCCGATCTGTATCCAATTTGTCGAAGTATTACCGGGGATGGTGTCCGGGAAACACTAAGACAGATTCAAAATGTTATTCCACTGCGTACATATGAGGTGGAAAGTGGGGTTCGCGCGTTCGACTGGACCATTCCGCTGGAATGGAATATCCACGGAGCGTATATCAGGACGCCGAATGGGGAACGCGTCGCAGACTTCCAACAGAATAACCTTCATGTATTAAATTATAGCGTGCCGGTCCACGCAAGGATGCCTCTAGATGAGCTACGCAAGCACTTGTATACATTGCCGGAACATCCGGAGTGGATTCCGTACCGTACGTCTTACTACAGACCCGAGTGGGGATTCTGTATGGCGCACAAGGACATGCTGTCGCTCTGCGAGGGCGAGTATGAAGTGTGTATTGATTCAACCTTGACAAAAGGTCATTTGACCTACGGGGAGTGCTATCTCCCAGGGATGTCCAGCCAGGAGATACTTATTTCGGTGCACGTATGTCACCCTTCTTTGGCTAACGACAATCTCTCTGGGTTGGCGGTTGCAGCGTTCTTGGCTCGGCATTTGAGTGGACGAAACCTACGGTACTCATATCGCTTCTTGTTTGTTCCGGGAACGATTGGAGCGATCGCCTGGCTAGCTTCCAATAGTGAGACAATCGGCCGCATTCGACATGGATTGGTGCTTACTTGCCTGGGAGATACCGGAGGATTTCATTATAAAAAAAGCCGCCGTGGAGACGCCGAGGTGGACAAAGTAGCGTCTCATGTATTGCACCATTGTGGCGAACTATCAGAGGTGCTCAAGTTTTCACCTTACGGTTACGATGAGCGCCAGTATTGTTCGCCGGGTTTCAATCTGCCGGTCGGATGTTTAATGCGAAGTGTGTGGGAGACTTTCCCGGAGTACCACACGTCCGCTGACAATCTAGACTTTATACGTCCAAATCACTTAGCTCGCTCTCTGAGTCTGTGCGCCACCATTATCGGTGTGTTGGAGTGCAACCGGCATTGTCTAAATCAAAATCCATACTGCGAACCGCAACTCGGTAAGAGGAATCTGTATCGCAGCTTAGGGGGAGAAAGCATCGACACCAAGATGAGCGCTCGCCTGTGGGTTTTGAGCCTTTCTGACGGAGACCATTCGCTGTTGGATATTGCGGAGCGCGCTGGGCTGCCGTTTGTCGCAATTCTTGAAGCGGCGGAACTTCTTACCGAGAGTGGCTTATTAATCTCAATTCCTGAAGACGCTAATGTGGCTTCTCCGAAGCGAGACGTGGGACGACGAGACCCAAGTTCGAATCGATAGACCGCATACAGAGGATCAGAGCTGAACTTGTCTTCCCACGTAGCATGAATAGACTTAGCTCTCTAATATACCACTGCCAATCCACACGTGATCACTCTTAAGGCTTAGGGTTATGAGGTTGTTGTGCTGATACTTGGCCTATCTTCGCCGTACAAAAACGATGCGAGCGTGGCTTTAATGCGCGACGGTAAACTCGAAGCCGCCATCGAAAATTACAAAATTCAACCTGCGGCTTTTAACAATATTCCAGAGGCTGCGGTTGAATACTGCCTCGCGAAGGGCGGAATCACGTGGGGCGATATCGATGTAGTAGCAATCGCTAACGACCCGTTTCGAGGTTGGATGCGCCGAGCTTTCTCACATCGCCGCCTGTCTCTCCTGGCTCCGGTAGCTACAATCTACCAGCAAGGGAAAGAACTGAATCGCCTTGCCAAGGAGTGGACCGGTATCCGAATTTTGCGTAGACGTCTTCGAAACGAGCAAAAACTTGTTAGTCTCAACCATCATTCCTGCCATGCCGCCAGCGCATTCTTCCTCTCAGCTTTTGATAAAGCCCTAATTTGCACGCTTGACGGTGAAGGTGATGGCCTGTGCGGATTATTGGCAGTCGGTGACGGGTGCCAGATTCGAGTTCAAAACACGATCTCTTACTCAAATTCGATCGGCTGGCTATATTCGCGGATGACAGACCTGATTGGCTTTAGACACTCAAGAGATGAACACAAAACACAATGGCAAGGGTTGCAGGGTGAGCCAATTTATAAAGACGTGTTCCTTCGCATCCTGCGGCGTCCCGGCGAAGTATTTCCCAGACTCGATCTACATTACTTTCGCCGCGATCTTACCGGCGGGTTTGTGCCTTCGCGGTTTCTTTTTGATCAACTTGGCCTATCTTGTGAGAGATCCGAGCTTACCGCCGAACAAAAGAGGGATATCGCTAAGAGTGTGCAAGTTGCGATCACAGAGGTAGTGTCTGATTTGCTCGTCTCTTTTCAAAGGAAGTTCGGCATAGCGAAAATCTGTCTCGGAGGCGGCGTTTTTCAGAATGTGCTTCTGGTGTCATCTCTGGAACAGAAATTTGGCATGGGAAATATCTTTGTTCCACCTGCTCCGGGCAACGCAGGATGTGCGGTGGGAGCAGCCGCCTGGATCTGGCACCAGCAAATGAGCAAGCCGCGCCAACCCGAGATCCGTTCTGTCTACCTGGGACCCTCATTCGTGCGCCAAGAGATTAAAGACGCCCTCGATAATGTGAAAGCTAGCTATTCGCTGCATAATGGAGACGAGAGCATGCTGGCTACAGCAGTACAGTTATTGCGAGCCGGCAAGATCATTGGCTGGTTTCAAGGCGCCGCGGAGTTCGGTCCGCGGGCGCTTGGTCACCGAAGTATCTTGGCGTCTCCCTGGGCTCCGTTTGTTACAGAGAACATCAATGACTACGTGAAACACCGTGAATCTTTTCGACCTTTTGCCGTGTCTGTGTGCGAAGAGGATTGCGATAAATATTTCGAAGCGTCGTCGCTCTGCCGGTTTATGAACTCGCTAGGCATCGTTCGCTCAGATAGGGACATCTTACCCCAGGCCCTACAACTTATGGGGGGCTTGATTCGTCTACATCTCGTAGAAAAGCAAACTAATCGCCTTTTGTGGGAGTTACTCAAGCGTTTTGGTGAGTACGAAGAGGCGCCAATCCTTGTTAATACTTCATTTAACCTTTACGATGAGCCGTCCGTTGTTCGTCCAAGAGATGCAATCCGCACTTTCTTTTGTTCTGGGACAGAGGCAGTCTTTATCGATCGTTTCCTGTTGACCAAGTGGAGCGCTGCGTATATTTTAAATGGACGATCCGTTCCGCGGCCGAAGCTTCAGGAAAGAACTTGAGAGGCGCTCTGATCGGCGATGTTGATACCCTTGCTATCCAGATATAGGTTCACCGTATCCAGCATCTTGCCGCATAAGTCGTGCTGCTCCAGAAGGTGGCGGAAACGAAGCATAGCCCCCTCATCCGGAACCGCGGGCCGCGGCAAATCGACGCCTGCGAAACGACCCAGTACGAGCGGCTTGTACAGCGTCTCTTTGGTTCCAGGGCCGGATATGCGGAATCACTGTTGAACAGAGCAAATCCGCAGCATGCCCGGCAAGCCACGGGTTCGCGACCATTGCGCGCCTTGGCGTAATGGGGTTCGATAAGAGTTTCAGGTTTACCCCGACCACCTCCATTGTCTGCAAAACTTCTCTCGCTTGCTCTTCCGTAGAAGTTCACTAAAAGCGGAGTGATAGGCATTGCGGGTGGCTGGATGAAGCAAAGATGTTGTCGAGGCTTGCCACAGGCGTAAGCCTTTACAACGGCGCCGCCTTACAAGAGCGATCAATTCGCGCAATTTGGATTGCAATCGGGGCATAGGGAGAATGAAATGAGAGTATTGCTGTCTGGCAACAGAGGCTATATCGGAGCGGTAGCTGGGCCATTACTGCGCTCCGCCCATCATGAAGTCATGGGAATCGATTCGGATCTGTATACTGGCTGCGACTTCGGCACCGTCGAGGAGATTCCTGAAATTCGTAAAGACCTCCGCGATCTCACATGCGCCGATCTCGATGGCTTCGATGCCGTTGTGCATTTTGCGGCGCTGTCGAACGACCCAGTGGGCAACCTGGATCCTCAGCTTACTTATGACATCAATCACATTGCATCCGTTCAACTGGCGAGGCTCGCGAAAGAAGCAGGTGTGCGGCGCTTCGTCTTTGCCTCATCGTGCAGCACGTACGGCGCAGCCGGCGACCATTTTCTCGACGAAACCTCCGACCTGAATCCTGTAACTCCATACGGTGAATCGAAGGTCCTGGTAGAGCGGGATATTGCCGCGCTTGCCGACGAAAGTTTCACGCCAACTTATATGCGCAATGCAACTGCATATGGCGCATCGCCACGGTTGCGCCTAGACATCGTTCTCAACGACCTGGTTGCTTCGGCAATGACCACTGGCCGGATTTACATCAAGAGCGATGGCACTCCGTGGCGCCCCATCGTCCACATTCGCGACATTATTGGCGCCGTGGTTGCCGTACTGGATACGCCGCGAGAAGCAGTTCATAACCAGACTTTCAATGTCGGCCGGAATGACGAGAACTTCCGCGTCCGCGAGATCGCCGATATCGTAGCCGAGGTTGTTCCTGGCTGCCGGATTGAGTATGCCCCGGGAGGCGGTCCCGATCTACGTTGCTATCGAGTGAACTTCGATAAGATAGCCCGACTCGTACCCTCATTTCGGCCGCAATGGACGGCGCGCAAAGGCGCTCAGGAGCTGTACGAAGCGTATAAACAAGTCGGGCTTACGGCAGCGGATGTCGAAAGCGGGCGTTATGTACGCATCAGCGCGATTCGCCGCCAACAGGGGGCCGGAAAACTGGACAGCACGCTACGTTGGATCGGCCAGCGTACCAACGACACAGTATTCGCATAGAGGTCATACAAGGGAAGTATTATGGCGTCCACAACAGTTCTTCAAGCGACTGACGCTCCCGAGCGAGCTATATCCTGCCGTTTCTGCGGGGCCGGCTTACAGAGGACATTTGTCGATTTGGGCATGTCGCCTCTGTGCGAAACATACCCGTCCGGCGCTGAACTCAATCGCGGCGAAATGTACTATCCGCTTCACGTCTATGTTTGTGATAAGTGCTGGCTGGTGCAACTCGAGGAATACGAGAGCCCCGAGAGCATTTTCAGCGACTATGCCTATTTTGCCTCCTATTCCGATTCATGGCTGAAGCATTGCGAAAAGTATTGCCACGAAATGAAGGAACGCTTCGGCCTTAACGAGCAGAGCTTTGTTGCGGAAGTAGCCAGTAACGATGGATACCTGCTGCAGTATTTCGTGCGCATGGGGATTCCCGTGCTCGGAATTGAGCCGGCCGCCAATGTCGCCAAAGCCGCAATCGAAAAAGGTGTCCCGACACGGGTGCGATTCTTCGGCACTGAAGTAGCGAAAGAACTCGCAGCAGAAGACCGCCTAGCCGATCTCGTGATCGGCAACAACGTGCTCGCGCAGGTGCCGGACCTGAACGACTTTGTGGCCGGCCTGAAGCATCTGCTGAAACCGGAAGGCGTCCTCACGCTGGAGTTCCCGCACCTGCTTCGCCTGATCGAACTGAACGAGTTCGACACGATCTACCATGAACATTTTTCCTATTTTTCTCTAATCAGCACGATGAGGATCATGGAAGTGCACGGGCTAAGGGTATTCGATGTAGAGGAATTGAAATCGCATGGCGGATCGCTGCGGATATTCGCGTGCCGCGCCAACAGCCACACGCATACGCTGAAACCAAATGTGGAGAAAGTCATTGCGGATGAAGTTGCCGCCAGACTGGACAGGGCCGAGGGTTACAAGAACTTCGCGCTGCAGGTGAAAGAGACCAAGCTCGGGTTCGTCGAGTTTCTTCTGAATGCCGCCAGAGAGGGCAAGAAAGTGGTCGGATATGGTGCGCCAGGAAAGAGCGCCACGCTTTTGCATTACTGCGGCATTGGAAAGGACCTGATCGAGTACACGGTTGACCGCAGCTCTTACAAGCAGGGCCGGCATCTTCCCGGAAGCCATATCCCGATCTATCATCCGGATCGGATTCGCGAAACCACGCCGGATTATGTCGTGATTCTTCCCTGGAACCTGAAGAATGAAATCATGTCCCAGTTAGAATTTATCCGGGAGTGGGGCGGGCGCTTTGTGGTGCCTATCCCGCGAGTGACGGTGTACTGAACGACGAACGCCGCGGGAACGTTTGGGCACAGTTCAGCGATGGGATTACGGTCCCCCGCGAGCGAAGGAAGGAATGTAAATGAATATCTTTGTTGATTCCAAGATCGGCGACAAGGACCGGAGACGGGAGTTGTACGTCGGGTCGGTATTCGTCTATTCTCCATCGAAGAGCGCCCTGGAGCTTTGCCGTTTGGCGCAGGAGATGATCGAGGAAGCATTTTGCCCTTTCGATCCCTTGTACATCCATGAACACTTGGCGCCGGAAAAATGCGCGGAGATACTGGGAGCGTTGAAGCCGAAGTTCATTCATCATCCGCGATCGAAGGAGTGTATTCAGAGCTTGCTGGCTGAGGAAGGATGCGACCTGGAGAAAACCTTCTTTGACGTTCCGCGCATGCGAACCGCATTTCCCGGAGATTATCTCAAGACCGGGATTGCTTACGCATTCCATCCGCATCGCGACACGTGGTACTCGGCGCCGATGTGCCAGATCAACTGGTGGATGCCGATCTACGAGTTGAATAGCGAGAACTGCATGGCTCTGCATCCGCATTATTTTGGACGCGCGATCAAGAATGGGTCAAGCCAATATAACTACCAGCGATGGACCCAGGAAAGCCGTTTCAATGCCGTGCAGTTTGTGAAAGCTGATACGCGCGTACAGCCGCATGCCGAAGAGCCGATTGAGTTCGAGCCACAGATTCGTCTCGTATGTCCACCCGGTGGCGCATATCAATTTTCCGCGGCGCATTTGCATTCGACGGCTCCGAACACATCGAATGTTACCCGCTACAGCATTGATTTTCGAACTGTGCATCTCGATGACGTGTTGGGCAGGACAGGCGCCGCAAACGCCGACTCCGCTTGCACAGGGACGACGATGGGAGATTACCTGCGCGGAACGGACTTTGCCCACCTGCCAGAGGAGGTTATTGCCCCCTATCGCGATGCCCCGGAGACAGAACCGGATGGCATCATACCGGCAGGTTCGCGTGCATAGCGAGGGGAAGTATTGAGTTAGCGGCAAATGGTGATACTGGAAGTCTCTGCGTGTTGGGAGTGAGCAAATGAAAGTCGTCTTGTTTTGCGGTGGAGCGGGTATGCGGCTGCGCGGCTACTCTGAGGACGTACCGAAACCGATGGTAACGGTCGGCCCGAGGCCCATCCTGTGGCATGTGATGAAGTATTACTCGCACTATGGACACAAGGATTTCATTATCTGTCTCGGATACAAAGGAAATGTGATCAAGAACTACTTCCTCGAATACGAGGAATCGGTATCCAACGACTTCGTGTTCTCGCAGGGTGGGCGGCGGCTCGAATTCATGCAGCGCGATATCGACGACTGGCGCATTACATTCGTTGATACCGGACAGCGTTCTACGATCGGCGACCGTCTTCGTCAGATCGAACCGTATCTTGACGGAGAGGAAACCTTTCTTGCAAATTACAGCGATGGCCTGACCGATTTTCCTCTTCCGCAAATGATTGATGAATTCTCGCGTCGCGACGGCTACGCAGCATTTCTTTCAGTCCAGCCGCGATCGAGCAGCCTGGACACGGTGCAACTGGGAGAGGACGGATTGGTGAGAACGATTCGTTGCATGAAGGAGTCCAATATATTTGTCAACGGAGGATACTTCGTGCTGCGCAAGGACGTTTTTCGCTATCTAAAGCACGGCGAAGAACTCGTATACGAGCCCATGCAGCGAATGATCGCGGAAAATAGGGTCTGGTCACGGCAATACGACGGCTTCTGGCAATGCATGGATACTTTCAAGGACAAGCAAATTCTCGATGAATTGGAAGCCTCGGGCTCGGCTCCGTGGTGCGTGTGGAAGAACGGCTGTGCGGGACGGGATATTGCATGATGAAGCTGAGTTTCGGGAACAAAGGGTCAGGGCCTCTCACTGTACTCTGCCTCGGCGCGCATTCGGACGACATTGAGATCGGTTGCGGCGCGACCCTGCTGCAGCTGCGACAAAGCGATGCGAAGCCGAGATTCTGCTGGGTAGTATTGAGCGCCAACGAGACGCGGAAGGCCGAAGCACAGAAGGCTGCGGAGCTGTTTGCGGCCGGATGCGAAACCGAGCTGATTGTCAAGGAATTCCGGGACGGCTATCTGCCGTATGACGGCGCCCAGGTGAAGGACTTTTTTGAGGTGCTGAAATCGCGCATCAACCCTGACCTGATCTTCACGCATTGGCAGGGCGACGCGCACCAGGACCACCGCCTGGTAAGCGAGCTTACCTGGAACACATTCCGCAATCACCTTATCCTGGAATATGAGATTCCCAAAATCGATGGAGATATGGGTCGGCCCAACACCTTCGTCGCGCTGGAAGAGTGGGCGTACCGTGAAAAGGTGAACAATCTGTGCACGATTTTTGAATCACAGCAAACGAAGCCATGGTTCAGCCGCGAGACATTTCTCGGGTTACTCAGGCTTCGCGGGATGGAGTCGAACGCGCCCAGCGGTTATGCTGAGGCGTTTTACGCGCGCAAGATGATGATCGAATCTCTTGCTTGAGAGCAAAGCATCCGTGGCTAATCTTCCGAAAGAAATACTAATGTTCAGGCGCGAAAGTACACAGAGCTTTTCCGCATCCCAGGCCCTTCAGCGCCGGGCGCACGAGCTGATTCCGGGCGGCGCGCACACCTACTCAAAGGGCGACGACCAGTTTCCGGAAAGTGCGCCAGGTCTTATCGCGCGCGGCAAGGGATGTCATGCCTGGGACATCGATGGGAACGAATTTATTGAATACGGCATGGGACTGAGGGCTGTCACCTTAGGACATGCTTTTGGGCCGGTTGTCGAGGCCGCCAGCCGGCAGATGCAATTAGGCGCAAATTTCACAAGACCAGCAAAGATTGAGGTGGATGCGGCAGAGGAGTTTCTCGGGTTGATCGAGGGCGCAGAGATGGTGAAGTTTGCCAAGAATGGCTCCGATGTAACGACAGCTGCCGTCAAGCTTGCGCGCGCATATACAGGGCGGGACATGGTCGCGATATGCGGTGATCAGCCCTTTTTTTCGACCGACGATTGGTTCATTGGCACAACAGAGACGAACGCGGGAATTCCGCACTCAGTGGTGGAGCTGACGCTGCAATTTCGCTATAACGATCTCGCCAGCTTGGCGGAATTGTTCGATCGCCACCCTGACCAGATCGCGTGCGTGGTGATGGAGGCGGAGGCGGATACACTGCCCATCCCTGGGTATTTGCAGCAAGTGAAGGATTTGTGCGAACGTCGCGGGGCGTTATTGATCTTTGACGAGATGATCACCGGATTTCGGTGGCATCTGGGGGGGGCGCAAAAGTTTCATGGAGTGGCGCCGCATCTGTCCACCTTTGGTAAGGCGCTGGGGAATGGATTTGCGGTCTCGGCATTGGCCGGCAAGCGGGAGATCATGTGCTTGGGCGGACTGAATCACGGCCAACCGCGCGTTTTTCTCCTTTCGACGACGCACGGGGCTGAAACTCACGCCCTGGCTGCGGCCATTGCGACGCTTCAAGTTTATGCGGAACGAGGAGTGGTCGAAGTTCTGTGGCGGCAGGGAGAGCTGTTGAGGACCCTTGTCGAGCAGTCCATTCAGGAGAACCGACTCGTGGGCTACTTTGAACTATTGGGCCGACCTTGCAACCTGATCTTTGCCACGCGTGATGTGAATCGCGAGCGTTCGCAATCTTTCCGTACGCTGTTCATGCAGGAAATGATTCGCCGCGGGGTGATTGCGCCGTCCTTTGTTGTGAGCTACTCGCACAGCGATGCGGATATCCGGCAGACAGCCGAGGCGGTGGACGAAGTTCTGGGAATTTATCGAAAAGCCTTGGACGAGGGCGTGGAAAAGTATCTGGAAGGTCGTCCCGTAAGGCCAGTCAATCGAAGGTTCAACTACTGATACAGGATGCATCAATGCTCGAAGCGCTGAAGAAACTCTACAATTACCGGGAACTGCTGCTGATGGTAACCTATCGCGACATCAAGGTGCGTTATAAGCAATCAGTGATGGGATTCATGTGGGCAGTGCTCATGCCCATCCTGATTGTCATGTCTGGCATCGTGGTTCGTTATGCCTATGCCCTAGCCTCCCACGCGCCGTTGCGGACTGCGGATGTGACCGGCGTGGCGGTCAAGTCGCTTCCCTGGGCATTTTTTGTTTCCAGTATCCGGTTTTCGTGTCTGAGCCTCATCAATAACAAAGAACTGGTCACCAAGATATATTTTCCGAAGGAAATCATTCCCATAGCATCGGTGTTAGCCAGCCTTTTCGATTTCTTTGTGGCGTCGGGTGCACTGATCATCATGCTTATCATCGCCAAGGTAGGCTTCGGGCCCAATCTATTGTGGATTCCAATTTTGCTCCTGACGATGATTCTGATGGCCACTGGAGCGGGGCTGATTGTGTCGGCCGCAAGCCTTTTTTTCCGTGACGTCAAGTTCATCGTCGAAGTAATCCTCACGTTTGGAATCTTCTTCACTCCCGTCTTCTATGACGTGAGCGCGTTTGGTAGCAAGGGCAAGTGGTTAATGATTAATCCCGTAAGCCCGATTCTGGATGGATTCAGCGCCTGCATTGCCCGCCAGCAATCGCCAAACTTACCTTGGTTAGCCTACAGCGCTGGACTTGCCCTGTTGTCGGTTCTTGGCGGATATGCTTTCTTTAAGCGCCTAGAACCATCGTTTGCGGAAAGCATTTAGCCGGAGGAGCAAGATGTCTAATGTTGTGCTCCGCATGGAGCACGTCTACAAAAGATTTCGCAAGGGCGAGGCCTACAACTCGCTGCGCGACCTGCTGCCGGCTCTGACCGGAAGAATGTTTCGGCAACAGGAGGTCAGCGACAAGGACAAGCGCGACTTCTGGGCGCTCAGGGATATCTCGTTTGAGGTGAAGCAGGGTGAAGTCCTTGGAATTATCGGTCGCAATGGCGCAGGCAAGAGCACGATTCTAAAGATTCTGAGCCGCATCATGGAACCAACTAAGGGCTCGATGCTCGTGAATGGCCGGCTTTCCGCGCTTATCGAGGTGTCGGCGGGTTTTCACCAGGACCTGACCGGACGCGAGAACATCTACCTCAATGGAACGATTCTGGGCATGACAAAGCGCGAGATCGACTCAAAGCTCGATCAGATCATTGATTTTTCCGGTATTGAAGAGTTCATCGATACTCCGGTCAAGCGCTATTCTTCCGGGATGTATGCACGGCTTGGATTTTCGGTTGCGGCTCACGTGAATCCGGACATTCTTATTGTGGACGAGGTCCTGAGCGTCGGCGATTATCTATTCCAACAGAAATGCATGAACCGAATGAGCCAGATTGTCAGCGATGGAGCCTCGGTTCTGTTTGTCTCACACAATCTGAAGAGTGTTGTTGAGTTCTGCCCCCGAGCGCTTCTGCTGGAGCGGGGCAAGATGATCGCGCTCGGTCCGACTCCAGAGGTCATTGCAGCGTACCTAGATTCTTCACGAAGCGGAAAGCAGGAGTCGCTCGAGTTGAAGGCAGTCGTCATCTCAAAAGTGA
>JBAUCP010000616.1:0-3390 GCA_049677625.1 Occallatibacter sp.
ACACGACCGCTGAGATGTACATGGTGACGCCGGGATATTTTGGAGCACTCGGGATTCCGCGCCTGAACGGGCGCGACTTTGGTGGCGAAGCCGCCGACGGACCGAAGAGCGCGGTGGTGAACCAGGCCTTTGTCGAAGAAGTGTTCCATGGCGCGAACCCCGTGGGGCAGCAGGTGAACGGGCCCACGGGGAGCTACCAGGTTGTAGGCGTGGTGGGGAACGCGAAGTCGCGCACGCTGGGCGAGGAGACGCGGCCCACGCTCTATCGCTTGCTGGAGCAGAGCGTAGCGGGCGATCCGTCGCTCATGGGCTACACGCTGATCGTGAAGACGGCGGGCGATCCGGCGACTCTGACCGAAGCTGTGCGCAGGCAGGTGTACGCGCTGGACCCGGCGATGGCGATTTACAACCAGGAGACGATGGAAGAGCACGTGCGCACGGCGTATCTTCTGCCCAATCTCGCGGCGGCGCTGTTTGGAATCTTCGGCGCGATCGGCGTGACGCTGGCGGCGATTGGTCTTTACGGAGTGATGAGCTATTCGGTGAGCCGCCGGACACGTGAAATCGGCATTCGCATTGCAATGGGCGCGCGGCCAGGCGCAGTGGAAAAGCTATTTCTTCGCCAGGGGCTGGTGCTTACGCTCATTGCGGTCGCACTCGGCTGGCCGGCCTCGTGGATGCTCGCCAAGGTTGCCGCGAATCTTCTTTACGGCGTGCAGGCGCACGATGCGCTGACGTTTGTGTGTGTCCCGCTGGCCCTGGGCGCGATTGCGCTGGCGGCCTGCTGGATTCCCGCGCGCCGCGCGGCGGCGGTCGATCCCATGCAGGCGCTGCGGGCGGAGTAGGAGAAGCCATGCGCTGGTTGAGAGCATTCTTGTTTCGGTTGCGCGGCCTGATCCACGCTCCGGCGCGCACGCAGAGCAGCGGCGACGATTTTGCGGCGGAACTGGAAAGCCACCTGGCGATGCATGTGGAAGACGGCATGCGCGCGGGGCTGAGCGCTGAAGAGGCGCGGCGGCAGGCGTTGATCAAGCTGGGCGGCGTGGAGCAGGTGCGGCAGGCTTATCGCGAGCGGAGCACGTTGCCATGGGTGGAGAGCCTGCCGCAGGATGTGCGATATGGAGTGCGCACGCTGCGTAAGAGTCCGGGCTTTACCGTGACCGCCGTGCTTACGCTTGCCCTCGGCATCGGTGCGTGCACTGCGGTCTTCAGCCTGGTCAATGCCGTGCTGCTGCGCTCACTGCCCTACGGAGATCCGCAGCGGCTCGTCTATCTGTTCACGCCCAACCCGCGCTTCAAAGCGCCCGCTGAGATCTTCGGTCCCAGTTATGGCGACTTCTACGATCTGAAGAAGCAGAGCCATTCGTTTCAAGCTATGACGGCCTTCGATCAGAAGACCTTCAACCTGGCTTCGCAGGGTGCGGTCGAGCGCGTTGGCGCGGCGACTGTGGATGGAGACTTCTTTCGAACGCTCCAGGCTTCTCCGGTGCTCGGCCGTGCAATTGGTCCCGACGACGATCAACCGGGCCACGACAGAGTTGTTGTCATCGGCTATTCGCTCTGGCAATCGATGTTCGGAGCCAGCGCGGATGTTCTGCATCGGTCTCTGCTGCTGGATGAGAATCGCTACCAGATCATCGGCGTCATGCCGGCGGAGTTTGAGTATCCGCATTTCTCCGATTTGCCGTACGGGCAGCCCGAGATCAATGCAACCCAAATCTGGGTGCCGCTCGCGCTCACTCCACAACGCAAAGCGGACCATGACAATTTGAATGGCAACGCGATCGCCCGCCTGCGGCCGGAAGTCTCCCCGGTGCAGGCGCAGGCAGAAATGTCCGCGATCATGGCCCATCTCGACCTGCTCCATAACGCCGAAATGCGCGGCTGGGGTGCGCAGGTCGACAGCTTCATGGATAATACGATGGGCCCCGCGCGCCCGCTGCTGTGGATGCTGCTGTCCGCTGTGGGGCTTGTTCTGTTAATCGCCTGCGGCAATGCGGCGAATCTGCTTCTGGCGCGGGCTGCGAGCCGCATGCGGGAGTTGGGAATGCGGGTTGCGCTCGGAGCCGGACGAAGCCGCATCATTCGCCAGCTTCTCACCGAATCCCTGCTGATCGGCCTTACCGGAGGGGCGATTGGCGTAGGTCTTGCTTTTGTATTTCTGCGCCTCCTTCCTCGCCTCGATCCGGGGAACATTCCGCGGCTGAACGAGGCGTCTCTCGACTTGCGCGTTCTGCTCTTTACCGTGATCGTTTCAGTGCTTACGAGCATGCTCGCCGGAATCTTGCCCGCGCTCGCGGTGTCGCGAGTCAACCTTGCGAATTTCCTCGCTGCAGGCCAGGGCCGTGGAGCGACGGGATCGCACAGCCGCGTGCAAGGCGCGCTGATTGTTGCGGAGACGGCGCTGGTTGTTGTGCTGCTGTCCGGCGCGGGTCTGCTGATTCGCAGTTACATCAACGTAGTGTCGGTCGATACGGGCTTTTCGCAATCCACCGTCAGCATGAACATCGTGCTCGATTCGGACTACCGCCAGCCTCCACTGCGGCAGGCATTCTTCAGCAATCTCATCGGCAAGGTAGCCGCGCTTCCGGGCATCCGTGCTGTGGGGGCCGTCAGCAAGCTGCCCCTGAGCAACACTGAGGCGCTCACCATGTTCTGGGTCGATGGTTACCCGAACGAAAAGGATCAGATGGCCGAGTGGCGCTTTGCCACGCCCGAGTATTTCTCTGCGATGAAGATTCCCTTGGTTGGGGGGCGCTTCTTTACCAACGACGACCGGCCAGGCAATTCGCCTGTCGCCATTGTCAACCAGAGCTTCGCGTTAAAGTACTTCGCTGGCCGCAACCCCATCGGCGGGCAGATCGGCTACAGCGAGCACTCGCGGCGAACCGTGGTGGGAGTGGTGGGCGACGTGCGCCATTCCAGTCTTGAAGCAGCTCCCCAGCCGCAAGTCTATCTGCCCTTTACCGAGGGTGACGCACGGGGCGCAACCATCGTCGTGAGCTCGACACTCTCGCCTCAGTCCGTGGCTTCGGCGATTCGCGCAAACCTGAAGACAATCGATCCCAATCTTGCGGTAGACGATATTTACACCATGGGCGATCTCGTCTCCAAAGCCAGTGCGCAGCGCAGATTTCAAACATCGCTGCTCACTGTCTTTGCCGCGATCGCATTTTTCCTGGCCCTGGTTGGCCTATATGGATTGATGGCGTATTCCGTGAGCCGCCGCACGCGCGAAGTCGGCATTCGCATGGCGCTGGGTGCGCAGCGGGCGGACGTCGCTCTGATGGTGCTGAGGAGCGCGGCTTTCCTGCTGGCCCTCGGGTTGGCACTGGGCTTGGGATGCGCCTGGATTGCCGCGCGTGTGCTGCACACGTGGCTGTTTGGGGT
>JBAUCP010000617.1:0-3726 GCA_049677625.1 Occallatibacter sp.
GCTCATGCGCTCGCTCGCCGTCGTCCGCTCGGGCCGCGCTCAAACCGCCATTCTCGGCTCCGATCCGCCCGCCTTCGACTTCGAGTGCCCGCTCATGAGCCTGCCCGCCGTCTTCGGCACCACGGTCGACACCGTCCCCTGGCCCGGCCCCTATCTCGAAGCAGACGCCGACGAGGCACGCGAAAAACGCATCGCCTTTCCCGACCTCAATCCCGGCCCGCGCATCGGCCTGGCCTGGGCCGGTAACCCGCGCTACAAGGCCGACCGCCAGCGCTCCACGCATCTCGAAACTCTGCTGCCCCTGCTGCGCACCATGAGCGTCAACTGGATCTCGCTCCAGAAGGGGGAAGCCGCCGGGCAGCTATCGGCGTTGCCCGCCGATCAATCCCTCCGCAACGGCCCCGGAACCAGCGACGGCTCCCGGATTCAGGATGGCAGCAGCCGCGACCGCGACCTGGCCGAGACCGCCGCGCTCCTCTCCACGCTCGACCTGGTCATCACCACCGACACCTCGATCGCGCACCTCGCCGGCGCCATGGCCAAGCCTGTCTGGATTCTCCTGCCCCATCTCGCCGACTGGCGCTGGATGCAGCAGGTCGAGACCACCCCCTGGTACCCCACCGCCCGTCTCTTTCGCCAGCCCACACCCGGCGACTGGCCCAGCGTCCTCAACCGCGTAGCCGCCGAGCTGCAAAGCCTTCCATGAGAAGGCCGTTCAATGTCAAGCAGTTTGGGCTGTTCAAAGGTTCTTGTTTTTCTCTTGCCCGGATAGCTGCATGTTTTCTGGCCGGCGAGGAGCGCAGCCAAGGCCGCGCGTTCTGGGCGCTGCGACAGCGGTCGGAGCGTAGCGGAGGGCCTTTACTGCGGGCCGCAGCTGGCCTTATCAAGCCTTGCCGGGCAAGAGAAAAACAAAAAGTGTTCCTTCCAGGAGACCCTGCCGCCCTATACGGCGGGATGCCGCCACTGACGGACCAAACGTGTATGAAAACATCACTCCCGCCGCTGGTGTGCGGGACTGTTGTAGGATGAGCAACTTCCGGACTAGCGGTCATCCGCCCGAAACCAACAGAATTGCCCCCGGTGGGGATTTCGCAAAGCTCGACCGGCACATGGGACAACTCGGAATGTGCTAAGTTGTGGCTGGGAAGACGATGACATTGTCCTTCACGCGAATTGCTGTTCTCGTTGTCTCGCTGAGCTGTTCTGCGCAAGTCTTCACGGTGGGCCGAGCTGGTCATGGACACATGTCAGAGCTATCTCCTGAACAAAAAGCGATCCTAGCGCCTGCGCTTCAAGACGTAACTGGGGAGCACGCCCCTAACATCCTCCGCTCATTTACCGTCTACACGGTGCCGCTTTCACGCACGGATGCTCCCGCAATTATCGCCATTTCTGTGTACGTGGGCTGCGGAGTGAATCCAAACTGCGAATTCCTCGTCTTCCGTCAGGACGGCGACAAGGACACTCTCATCCTTCAGGACGTGGCAGGGGATTGGGATTTAAACAGCACGCGTCATCACGGCTACCGCGATCTTGTGCTGACAAACTATCAGGGCGTTCGTACCGTCCTCAGCGTCTGGCAATTTGATGGGCGCCGATACTGTATGAGTTCTCAAATAGAACGCTATTCCGACGGCACTCAGAAGCAATTGCCCGTCAATCGCTGCGTCGGGTGAGCTCACTTGGTGATCTCTTCAGCGTTCCGAGAGGATCGTCGCCAATCCCCCAATCCGCCGCAAAAAATCTCAAAATATCTCTTGACAATCTTTACTCTATTTTATAGAGTACTCCTAATTGAGGACTGCTCTGAACCGCATCGAGCACTCCGAGGAGAAGACACCCATGACCGCAAACGACGAGATTGACCTGAAAGCGCAACTGAACCTGATCGAGACCATGATCGCCGAGGGACGGCGCAAGACGGAGAGCTGGGGCTGGACCTTCGTGCTCTGGGGCGTGGCTTATTACATCGCCATCGCATGGTCCAACTGGGGCCAGAACATTGCGGTTCTGGGGCGCGGCGCCTACGCGTGGCCGGTCACCATGATCGCCGCCGCCATCGTCACCATGGTCATCGGGATGAGCAAGGGCAAAGGCCAGCCCGGAACCACCATCGGCCGCGCGATCGTCTCCATCTGGATCTCGGTGGGCATCTCGATGCTGCTGATCTTCCCTGCGCTCAGCCTGGCCGGCCGCATCGATGAGCATGCGTTCGTTGCCCTGGTTGCGGCCATGCTCGGCATCGCCAACGGCGCTTCCGGCATGATCCTGAAGTGGAAGATGCAGGTGGCCAGCGCCGTGGTCTGGTGGACGGCCTCGGTCGCCGCGTGCTTCGGCTCTGAAGCGCAGCTGACCGTGGTCTTTCTGACGGCGCTCTTTCTTTGCCAGATCGTCTTCGGCGCCTACGCCATGATCATCGAGTCGCGCCGCAACCGGCGCCATGTGGCCCTCCATGCCTGAGCTGCCGGAGTTGAATCCAGTCATCCACGGCAAGCTGCGTCTCGCGCTCCTCTCGCTGCTGGCGGGCGTAGAAGAAGCCGAGTTCACCTGGCTGCGCTCCAGAACCGGATCGACCGACGGCAATCTGGGCGCGCAGCTCATGAAGCTCGAAGAAGCGGGCTACGTCGCGGTCGAAAAGAAATTCGTGCAGCGCAAGCCGCAGACCCTTTACCGCATCACCGACTCGGGCCGCGAGGCGCTGGCCGAGTACGTTCAGGCGCTCAAGCAACTGCTCGGCGCCGCAATCGACGCATAGGCCCCTGACCGGCTGTCCTGGCGGCGTCCACGCCGCCAGTCGCATCGGATGGCGTAGTCAGCCAGCGCTTGCACGCAACCCTTCGCGCACCCGCTCCATAATCCCCAGATAAAATGCAAGATTGTGGATCGTGTTCAGCGTCCCTGAAAGCGCCTCGCCCGCATGCATCAAATGCCGCAGATAAGCCCGCGAATACCGCCGGCAGACCGGGCACGCGCACGCCGGATCGGGCGGATTCTGGTCCTCGGCATATTTTTTGTTCTTGATATTCACGCGGCCTTCGCTTGTGAACAGCAGCCCATGCCGCGCCGCGCGCGTGGGCAGCACGCAGTCCATCATGTCCAGGCCCATCTTCGCGTACTGCTCAATCTCGTCGGGATAGCCCACGCCCATCACGTAGCGCGGCTTATCCTGCGGCAACAGGGGCAGCACCTCGGCAATCATCTCGATCGTCAATTCGCGCGGCTCGCCCACGCTCAATCCGCCAATCGCGTAGCCGTGGAAGTTCATCTCTACTAAGCGCTCCGCGCACTCGCGGCGCAGGTCCACATACATGCCGCCCTGCACAATGCCGAACAAACTCTGCGCCCGCCCGCCCAGCTCATCGCGCCACGCCACTTCATCGCGATGCGCGCGAAAATGATCGAGCGAACGCCGCGCCCACGCCATCGTCAGCCGCAGGCTCTCTTCGGCGCGCGCGCGATCCGCAGGATACTCGGTGCACTCGTCGAAGGCCATGGCAATATCCGCGCCCAGCGCGATCTGCACATCCATTGAATGTTCTGGAGTAAAGAAGTGGCTGCTCCCATCCAGATGCGACCGGAACCGCACGCCGTCATCGGTCACCTTGCGCAGTTGGCTCAGCGAAAATACCTGAAAACCGCCTGAGTCAGTGAGCATGGCGCGCGGCCAGCTGATGAATCGATGCAGCCCGCCCATCCGCTGAATCGCCTCGTGCCCCGGCCTTAGAT
>JBAUCP010000618.1:0-3099 GCA_049677625.1 Occallatibacter sp.
GCCAATCGGAACCGGCCGACATCAAGCATCTCGCCGTCGACAGACTTGAACTGGATACCGGAGCCCGCAGCGCGACCTGCGACCGGGTTGAACTGGATCTGACAAATGTGGAGTTTGATCTGCTCCACGCGCTGATGGAAGCGCCAGGCCGAATCCTGACGCGAGAGTATCTGTCGGAGATTGTTCTGAGCAGAAAGTTCACCCCCTTCGATCGGAGTTTGGATACGCATGTTTGCCGTCTTCGCCGCAAGCTGGACGGCGCTGCAAGGCAGGGAGACCGCATCAAGACAATACGTTCGGTCGGTTATCAGTTGACGGTCTCCGCGGAAGGCTCCGTCGCGCAATCGCCGGCGCCGGCGGCGACAAGAGATTCAACGCCCGTTTCAGGCATTCGAGTCGGTAGGGTAAAGAGAGGCTGACCGGCATGCGAAGCACGTTTACCAAGATATTTCTCTCCTTCTGGATCGCGCAGTCTCTGATCGCGCTCTGCACTATCTTTATTTCGATCCGCCAATTTGAAACAGTGGCGGTTGGCTATACATCGAGTTTCGCGATGATGCAAACCGTTGCAAGGCTTTCCATCGAGGCTTATGATTCCGGCGGCTGCACAGCGCTCAAGGCGGTTCCGGACACGTTTTTTCTCGACAAGCAAAGCCCGGCCGATCAGCCTGCGATTCTCCTCGATCCCTCGAACAGGCCATTATGCCAACAGATCGATACGAGCGGCTTTGCTGCGGCAGTCGAGAAGATACGCAAGGATGGTTTTCTGGTGGGAGAACGGCACGGGCCAGGCTACCTGTTAGGTATTCGGGTCAAGGATGCGCATGGCCAGAATTACGTCTATCTCGTGCGCGGCACATTTCCAACTCAGATTTATATTCCGTTCCGAGAGATGCTTCCACGGATTCTGATCGGCATTGTTGTCTCCGTACTGGTGACCTTCGGTATCACATTGCTGATCACACGCCCGATCGGCTCCCTCCGTGAAGCGGCCCGGCAACTGGCCGCCGGCAATCTCACCGCACGCGCAAAATTGCCTGATGCAAAATCTAACAGCAAGAGTGGCGATGAGTTGCGGGGGCTGGTTTACGACTTCAACATGATGGCAGAACGCCTCGAATCCCTCGTCGGTTCGCACAAACTGCTGCTCCGCGATGTTTCACATGAACTAAGGTCGCCTCTTGCCCGGCTGAGCGTAGCGTTGGAATGGGCCCGGGAAGAAGCTCAGCCCGGTATTGAGGATCAATTGGAGCGCATGGAGAGCGAGGTTGTCCGCCTGAATGCGTTGATTGGGCAGTTGCTGAGTCTCTCGCATCTGGAGTCTACAACCAGCCTGGCGGCTAAGCACCGTTTTTCTGTGGCGGGCATTGTAGAGGATCTCCTCCCCGACATGGAGTATGAGGCGCACGGGCGCAATTGCCGCGTAAGCTTTACTGAGGCTGGCTCTTCGGTCAGCGAAATATCAGGTAGCCCGGAACTTCTGGGGCGAGCCGTGGAAAACGTAATACGAAATGCAATCGCGTACACGGCGGAAGGAACCTCCGTTGAAATTCACCTTTCAAATCAAGGCAAAGGAGAGAGCCGCTCTGTGATTCTGCGAGTGCGCGATCGCGGCCCAGGAGTGCCTGAGGCGGCCCTGAAGTCAATCTTCCAGCCGTTTAATCGGCTCGATGGATCGCGACAGAGGTCCACGGGCGGGTTTGGCGTTGGGCTCGCGATCACCGAACGAGCAGTCCAGTTGCACGGAGGAGAGGTATTCGCAAGGAATGCCGCAGAAGGGGGCTTGATTATCGAGATGCGCCTACCTGCCGCATGAGAGTATTGGTGCCCGGAGGGGGACTTGAACCCCCACGGCCGGTTAGGGCCTGCGGATTTTAAGTCCGCTGCGTCTGCCAGTTTCGCCATCCGGGCGTTCCCTGCCTGCTCTCTGTTTCCCTTCTCCAGCAACCGGCGCCGATCTCGCTTCCTAATTATCTTAGCCTGCCAGCGGGATTCCGCTTGTTCCCGTGGTCCGGTTCCTGCTAAGAACGTACCGGAGTATCTTTCAATAACTGTGCGAGCCGAGAGGTCAGGTCCCCCTGGATCGCGGCATGAGCTGGATCGCCATAAAGATTATTGCGCTCGCCCGGATCATTCGCCAGGTCATACATCTCGAACTCCTGCGGCTCGGTGTAATAGTGGATGAGCTTGTGCGTCGTGGTGCGGACGCCGCGGTGCGGCTTTACGCGTTCCGGTCCGGGGTATTCGTAGTAGTCGTAGAGCCATTCCTGCCGCCACTCCGGCTTTTCGTTCCCGGCCAGTTTTATCACGCTTTTTCCCTGCAACGTATTGGGAGCTTCCACGCCGGCCAGGTCCAGAATGGTTGGCGCCAGGTCGACGTCGAGCACCATCTCGTCGCGAACCTGGCCGCGCCGGACGCGTTCCGGATAGCGAATCATCATGGGCACGCGGATCGAGGGCTCATGCATCAAACGCTTGTCGAAGAGCCGCCACTCGCCGAGAAAATATCCGTGATCGGAGCTGTGCACAATCGCGGTTTCATCCATCTGGCCGCTCTGATCCAGATACGAGAGGACGCGTCCGATATTCTCGTCCACCGCCACCACCCCCGCATAGTAGTCCTTGCAAAGTTCTTCGAGCGAGCGAGCGGCATCGCCCATCACCGTGGTGCCAATCTTGTTCTGTGCCTCGGCAAAGCATTTAGGCTTGCCGGGATAACCCTTCATATCGTCATCAAAGGTGGGCGGCTTGGGAATGCTGACGCCATTATAGAGATCCAGATGCCGCCTGGGCCTGTAGAAAGGCGCGTGCGGCGTCTGATACCACAGCAGCAGGCAGAAGGGCTTGTCGCCGCGATCTTCCTTGAGCCAGTCGAGCGCGCGATCGGTGACAAAATCATCGCAGTACTTGTCGTAGACCTTCTCCGGCCCGATCTGCCCCTTGCGTCCTTCCGCAAATACGGGATGATAGTAATTCGTTGCCGGCGCATTGAATCCAAGGTAGTAATCCCAGTAGCGGTCTTTGACTCCGTTGCGGGTGTGAACCTTGCCGACAATCGCTGTCTCATAGCCAGCCTCATGCAGCAAGTCGGTAAAGATG
>JBAUCP010000619.1:0-3890 GCA_049677625.1 Occallatibacter sp.
GAAGTTTTTGCGCGCGGCACGGACTATGCTCTCTGGCACATCTGGCAGGAGAATCCTCATGCCGGCCCGTGGTCGGCGTGGAGCTCGCTGGGCGGCGTGATCACCAGTGAACCCTATGCCGCGGTGAACTCCGACGGGCGCATCGAAGTCTTCGCGCGCGGCACCGATTGTGCGCTGTGGCACATCTGGCAGGACAATCCGCACGCCGGCCCGTGGTCGGCATGGGCTTCGCTGGCCGGATCGATTACCAGCGATCCCGTAGCCCCGGTCAACTCAGATGGTCGAATCGAGGTCTTCGCGCGTGGCACGGACAATGCGCTGTGGCACATCTGGCAGACGGTGCCGCACGCCGGCCCGTGGTCGGCTTGGAGCTCGCTGGGGGGCGTCATCGTCTCGCCGGTGGTCTATCTTGGTCTGAACGAGCAGCACCAGCAGCAGACCGAGTGGTGCTGGTCCGCGTCGACGGTGAGCATTACGCTCTACTACAACCCGGCGGCCACCTGGACGCAGTGTTCGCTGGTGAATCAGGATTTCAGCCAGACGACCTGCTGCATTGACGGCAGCAGCAACCAGTGCAACCAGCCCGGCTACCCGGATACGGCGCTTACCACTACCGGCCACCTGTCGTCGACGGCCATGAACAAGCCGACGCTGCAGACGGTGATGAACGAGATCGAAGACGGATGCCCGATTTCCATCAATATTCAGTGGACTGGCGGCGGCGGGCACAATCCGGTGACCGATGGCTACGACGACAGCGACACCGCGAATCCGACCATCGACATTCAGGACCCGTGGTACGGTCCATCCACGCAGGACTTCAACTCGTTCCCGGGCAGCTATAACGGCGGAGCTTCGTGGTACGAATCCTACTTTACGAAGTAGAGCGCGCGAGAGAGCGAGAGTAAGGAGAAGATCATGGCGATTCATTACGCACAAGAACCGGCGAATGGCAGCACCCTGGTGCGCTCGGGTCTAAGAAGGGTTTCTACGCGGCCCAGCCCGCTTACGGGGAGCGTGACCGACTTCAATGCGCTCGAACTCTCGGCGCCGCATCGCGTCTATGACCTGCGCGCCGACTCGATCGCCGGCGGCAAAGGCCTGGACTCCGCTGCGCTGACCGGCTTCCGCTACCTGGTGAGCGGCGGCGGCAAGCATGTGGCTGGGGCTGAGGTCCACGTGGACGCAAGCGGCGCGGCGAATCTGCTGGCCAACATCAACTACGGCCCCTACGTGCAGGCTACCGCTGACGCGATCGAGAAGGCCGGAACGCTGAGCGCCGTGGCCGCGGGCAGCTACGAGGCGCGCGTGCTGCGCTTTGCGGCCATCGGGGTGATGGCGCTGTGGCTCAAGCCGGACGCCGGCGGCGCAGACATCCTTTATCCGCTTGCTCCCACGCCGGCAGGGATTGAAGCCGCAAAACCCTACTCGGAGGCCGAGTTCCTGGCGGCCATTCGCCCGCTTGCGGAGAGGCGCGCTGCGAAGAAAGACCCTGCCTCCGTGCCGTAGAGAGCGCGGTACGCTCTGCGCTCGCCTTAACTTATCTATATAGACGATGGCGCCGGTTGGCGGCCCCTCGGCATTGGACCTCCCTGCGTCCAAGCCGCTGGGGCCCCGATCTGCCAGTTCTTAAACGGGTTCTAGTGTCCTGAGTCTGAAGTTCGCATGATAATTGCACTGTCATCTTGAGCGGAGTTTGGCCGTTTTTTGGGCGTGTGCCCCATCCTTTGCGCGTTTTCTGCGCAAAGGGTGGGAGAGCACAACTCTCAATCTTGACCGTAAACATTCAAACCGAAAATGCTCTCAGTGACCTTTTCCCGCAAATCCACGTCACACGTGCAGGCGAAAGTCATTGATTGAATTGAACGGATACGGCCCCGACCGGTCATGCCTTGCGTGTGGAACAGAACCAGACCTACCGGCAGCGAGGCCCCGGCCTAATTCGCTACACAAAAATGGGTGCGGCCGCACCGGAGGCAGTCCCGTGGCCCGAGCGGCGCTGCTCGTGCTTTTTCCGGTGGTGCTCGCGGCTTTTGCCGGCCCGGTCCGGGCCAGTCAGGCCGCAGCCGCAGAAACGGCCTCATCGCTGCCCGATGCGCCCAGGCCGCAAACCGTGGCTCCGGAACCAGCCAACCCCTGCGACGTAAAGAACGCCGGAGCAAGCATGGCAGCCACAGCGGCCATCCGCGCGTCTGCGGTCGCCGCCGGCGGCGCGGCTGCGGCAGCCAGTCCTCAGATTGCCGATACGGTGGAGTGCGTTCCGCATCTGCCCATCATCAACTGGTACGCGCGTTTCCTGAACGGACCGCAGGTGAAGGCGCTCACGCCGCTCCAAAAGGCTCACCTGGCGGCGCGCAACCTGGTCGATCCCTTCAACCTGCTCACGATCTTCGGTGAGGCAGGCATCTCCGTGGCCATTAACTCGCACTCACCCTACGGCCCTGGCATGGCCGGCTTCGGCCGCAACGCGGGTGTGAGCTTTACACAGGACATGACCGGCGAGTTCGTCGGCACCTTTCTCATCCCGTCGATCGCTCACCAGGACCCGCACTACCACCGCTTGCCCAAAGCCACCATCAAGCGCCGCATCGCGCACGCTTTCTATCAGATAGCGTGGACCCAGGGCGACAACGGCAAGGGCATGCCAAACTATGCCGACCTGGTCGGCTTCGCCATTGACGACGAGGTGGGCAACCTCTACGTGCCGGGGCAGCAGACCCGGCTCACAGCCAGCGCGGCACGCTACGGCATCGGCCTGGCGACCGCGCCCATCGACAACTTCGTGACCGAGTTTGTGCCCGACATTGCCAGCCACATCCACGTCCAGATCGTCGTGATCCAGCGCATCATCAACCAGGTAGCCAAGACCGGCCAGTCCTCGGGACCCTAATACATTTTTGAATTAAGTGTTAACGAAAATTCGGGTGGGAGAGCACAACTCTCAATCTTGACCGTAAACATTCAAACCGAAAATGCTCTAATACCTGTAAATCCAAGAAAGCGCTCCCAGGCCCGCACCCGTAAAACCCGCGCATGGATCAACTTGCAGCAGCCGGCCCCAGGGGCTCCTCCCGCCGTTCGCCTCCCTCCAGTCTCCATTCAACCGGCCATTTCCCCATTCGCTGCGTCGGGTTTGGGTTGACCGGGCTCGGGGATTACCCTAACAGTGAGTTTTAGGGCCTGTGGCGCTTCCCCCCGCCCGGCCCGGCCGGGCAAGCCGTTCGAGCCAGGCGAATCTTTCTAAAGGAGATCGCAGTTATGTCCAAAGCGATGAAGTACGCCGAGAAGGCTGCCGTTTACGCGGCCCGTGGCGCGTGGGTTGTTTACGAGCGCATCAACCGCATCAACCCCAACCCGTCCTTCACGCCCAAGTGGAGTGACAAGCCTCTCCTCAAGAGCTGGCAGAAGGAAAAGCCCCCGCTGGGCTGGCCGCGCACCACGGACTCGCTCTGCCCCAAGTGCGTTCCGGAGATCCGCAAGCAGATTCTGGACGGCAAGCTGCCGCACGAAGTGCTTCTGAATGAAAAGGTTGGCGAAATCAAGGCGCAGATCATCGAGCGCGACGGCAAGATCCTGATGGTCAAGGACTGCCCCAATCACGGCCACTTTGAAGACGTGATGTCGATCGATCCGGCCTTCTTCAAGCACCTGGAAGAGAGCTTCCCGGGCCGCGACATCCGCGCCCACAACGACGAGAAGCTGCACAACCACGGCACGTCAACCGTTACGCATGGCCGCGGCTCGGTGCTGACCATCGATCTGACCAACCGTTGCAACATGATGTGCGATCCCTGCTTCATGGACGCCAACCAGGTCGGCTTCGTCCACGAATTGACGTGGGATGAGATCAAAACCATGCTCGACAACGCCATCACCATCAAGCCCAAGCG
>JBAUCP010000620.1:0-3503 GCA_049677625.1 Occallatibacter sp.
AGCAGAGCCTGCCTCCGCTTCACCGGCTAACGACTATCCTCAAGGAGAAGCAATGCCTTGAGAAGACAATCACACTAAACGGCAACTGTGTCGTCAACAAACTGTCTCACTCAAGGGGGGCACCCCATGCTTTCCCAGGTCTCAAAATCGAGACCTGGGGCACCCAAATTCATGGGCACGACTACAAGATCACTGGGCCACGGTACTGGCATGTGAGCACGCTGCGAGAGGGAACGCGCGCAATCTGCGCCTATGCGTTCGAACTATTCGCCTGAGGTTGCAAAGGTGAGCGTCATCTTGGTCATGGCGGTGTAGGTCACGTCGACGAATGGACCCTGCTGCTGTGCCGTAAAATTCTTCGCATCGGTGTCGACGTGTACGGTGAGGCCCGCGAGCGTCCACTGCCCGGATTTCGCGTCCGCAGCGGCGACGCCGGGTGCACTGACGCGAAAACTCACATCGCCATTGGCGGAGATGACGATTCCATTCTTATCGGCAGAGGCGTCGATCATAGGGCAGCGCGTGAGCTGGATCCAGCCTATTTTGCCGGGCGCCTGCCACTGCACGGTGACGGGGTGAAACTGGCTGTGCGCGTCTACGTCTTTGGTGTGGCCAGTGATTTCGCCGCCGTAGATGAGCTCCTTGCCAATCCATGCCGTCGCGATGCGCTGGTCGGCGATGGGACGGCGCACCTGATGCTCGCCCTGGAAGCTCAGGAAGCTCTTCATGGCGTCAGACGGAATGTGCGTGTCGAGCACGACGATGGGCGGGACGAAAAAGAGATCGTCAACGTGATCGACGGGCGGATGGCCGAAGCCGGTGAGCGGGGCGTGATCGGCGTCG
This sequence comes from Occallatibacter sp., assembly GCA_049677625.1. GTDB lineage: Bacteria > Acidobacteriota > Terriglobia > Terriglobales > Acidobacteriaceae > Telmatobacter. The sequence continues at coordinate 844 of JBAUCP010000620.1, forward strand.
AGAACGGTGCGCAGCCACACGCCGGTCACGCTCACGTAGCCCTGCATGTCCATGCCGTAGGAGCGGTCGTAGGGGCCGGAGATGTTGCGCAGGTTGGCGTTGTAGAGGTCGGCGGTTGCGCGCCACAGGCCGGCTTCCATCTCCGCGCCGCGCGCGCGCATTTGCTTGCTGAAGCCATAGTCGCGCCAGAGCGCGAGGGCGAAGAAGTCAACGCCGGCGTAGGTGGGCGAGTTGAACTCGAAGAAGGCATCGTGTTGTTTGTAGAGGCCGTAGACGGTGTCCTGCCACTGTTGTGCGTGCGCCTTCCACTCCGGCTTGCCGCCGCGCTCGGCCGCAAAGCCCCAGAGGAAGCCGTACATGAGGGCGGGATTAGTGTAGGTAGGCGCCAGGCGGTCCTGCTTCGTCTCGCCGGCCACGGCGTCGTCGATGGCGCCGATCATGCGCGGCGCGAGATCGGCGGGAATGCGGTCAGGATACTCGATCAGGATGACGGCGAGCGTGGTGCCGACAAACTCGCGCCAGTTGGGATCGTAGGCGCGCCACATCACGGCGTCAGCGCCGGGCTCGGGCTCGGCGGGAGTACGGCGGAATGTGCCGTCCCATACTTTGCCGGGCTCGTGATACTGCTGGTCGAGCACGACGCGCAGAATATCCGCGGCGCGCTCGCGGTCGCCCTTGCTGTCGCGCAGCAGAAGTCCGAGCGCGTACCACGTGGATTCGCGCACCATCAGGTGAGCATGCGACGGCAGTCCCGGGTAAACCAGCGACGGCGGCGCGGCGATCAGTTTGGCCTGCGCGTCGTAGTACTTGTCGCCCCACTGCATGGAGGTGAGGAAGATTTCGCGGCTGTTTTTGCTGAGCGAGTTGACATCAGGATGGCGTGGAGCGGCGGACGCTGAAGAAAAGTAGACGGCGGTTAAAAATAGAACCGAAAAGAACCCTGCCCGGCGAGGAGATCTCATTGTTCTTGACCTTTGTGGTGTTGTTCCGTGGACCGGCCGCCCATGTGCGCCCTCATGACGAGAGCGCACACGGACGGATTTTCTTGAGGAACACAGAGTGCAGTTTAGAAGTTGAATTTGACCGCGAACTCAACGGTACGCGGCTCATAGCCGGGCGATCCGCTGATGGATGTGATCTGGCCCACATTCGACGTGTTGGTGATGGAGGAATTCGGCGGAGCGAAATTGGGATGGTTGAAGACGTTGAAAGAGTCGGCGCGGAGCTGGAGGCGATAACGCTCCTGCCAGGTGATGTTCTTTTCGAGATTCATGTCCCAGTCCTGCCACGCCGGCCCGCGCAGCATGTCGTAGCCTGAGGTTCCATAGGTAGCGTAGGTGGTCACGCCCGCAGTCTGTCCGTCGGCGTAGACAGTAGCGCACGAAACCGTCGATGAGCCCGTCGCGGCCGAGTTGTAGCAGGGCGGAGCGGTGAATGCTGCTGGATTGAACCACTGTGCGCGGCTCTTGTTGCCTGGATAGAGAGCGGTTCCCGATGAGACATTGGCTCGGCCGCTCACCTGGCCTGCGGGTGAGCCGGGTGCGCTATAGCTCACGGAGAAGGGCTGACCGGTCTGGAAGGTGCTGATGCCGGAGATCTGCCAGCCGCTGACTATCTTGTTGGTCAGGTTGCTTGCGTTGCCCAAGAGCGCCTGGCCCTGTCCGAACGGCAGCAGGTAAGAGTAGGTGAGGGTGAGCACCTGCGGCGTGATGCCGGCAATGTTGCCAAAGGAGTCGTTTGGTGTTGCACCGGAGGGGTTCTCGATATTTTCAGTGCCCAGAACCCGGGTCCACTGGTATTCGGCATTGATGGTGAAGCCGTTGCTGTATTGCTTGTGCACGCCGAACTGGAGCGAGTTCATGTTGCTGTGGAAGATGGGATCGACATTTTCGCTGATGGTGGCAAACGGCTGATAGAGATTGGTGGTTTGCGCGCTCACGCCCACCACCGGCGGATTGGCGAGGTTGATGTTCGGCGCGGTGTTGCCGGAGCCGCTGGCGTTGTTCTGCCTCAAGTTGCGCTGGCCCACGTAACCGAGGCGGAAGTCCAGGCCCTTGGAGAGCTGATGCTCAATGGCCAGGTTGTACTCCTCGGTGTAGGGCGTTTCGAGATTATGCTCCGCGTTTACCGAGGGGTTGGCGGTGAACTTTCCTGTGGCCCCGAAGGGATCGGCCATGGTGAAGGCAGGGGTTGTGCCTGCGGGCTGCGAATAGCTTTCCGTGGCGACGAAGGGCACCGTCGCGTACATGCTGTACATGTACGAGGCGGGCAGCAGGTTGAAGAAGATGCCGAATGCGCCACGAATGACGGTGTTCTGGATGGGCTGATAGGCAAATCCAAACCGCGGCGCGAAGTCCTTGTCGGGACGGCCCAGATAGCTGAACGGGTTGCTCGCTATGCCTGAAACCGAAGTCGACAGAGCAATCGGAATTGACCCGTTCAGGTAATTCGGAATTGCATTTCCGTAGGAGTTGCCAAAGACTACGACCTCTTTGAGCGAAGGCACGAAAAGGGAGTTCTTGCCGTAAGGGCTGGGCAGGAACCACTGCAGGTCATAGCGGACGCCGGTGTTGATGGTCAGCTTCGGCGTCACCTTCCAGTCGTCCTGCACATAAGCCGCGTACTGGCTCGACAGGTTTCTCGAGACGGTGCAGTTCGGG
>JBAUCP010000621.1:0-8015 GCA_049677625.1 Occallatibacter sp.
GCTCTCGAGCTGCCAGACAGTTGGCAACGTAATTGACAAGCACTGCGCCATCGGCGGCACGGCATCCTTCGGCGAAACCTCGGAGCTGACCGGAGCCGAGCATATCGTGGCCGCGAAGGCCGCGAACGAAGCGGTGCGCCAGCAGTTCATGGCCGCCTTCGACGACTATACCAAGCTGGTCTTCAGCGAGAAAACCAACGATCTCTCCGAGTCGCAGCCCACCAAGGGCAACATCGCCGGCGGCCTCACCACCATTGAAGAAAAAGCGCTCGGCAATGTGGAGAAGCTGGGCAAGAAGACCAAGTTCGTAGGCTGCCTGAAGCCGGCCGAGGCGCCGGGCAGCGATGGCCTGTGGTACATGGATACATCGAGCGCCGCGGCCGAGGCCGTTACGCTGTGGGCCGCGTCAGGTGCGGTGGTGCATCTGTTCCCAACAGGGCAGGGCAACGTGATCGGCAATCCCATCGAGCCGGTGATCAAGATATCGGGCAATCCAAAGACGGTGAAGTTCATGGCCGATCACATCGACGTCGACGTCTCGCCGATTCTGCAGGGCGAGATGACGCTGGACCAGGCGGGCGATGCGCTCATTGAGATGGTGGTGCGCACGGCCAATGGAAGACTTACCGCGGCTGAAGCGCTCGGGCATCGCGAGTTCGTAATGACCAAGCTCTATCGCAGCGCGTAGGTGCGTAACGCTAAAAGCTAACGCCGTGGAGTGCGGAACGCAAGGAGGATTCTCGAACTGAGGCCGCTATGAATCGATATCCCCAAGAAGCCTTGGAAAATCTCGTCGCACAGTTGGCCTCTGCCGCAGGCGTGCCCGCGCCGGATGCCGCTCTGTTTGCTGAGGCGCTGGTCGATGCGGATCTTCATGGCGTTCCCACCCACGGCGTCTCTCGGCTCAACATTTATCTGCGGCGCATCGATGCCGGCTTGATTGATCCCAAGGCTGCGCTCGCAATCGACAGAGAGGCCGGCAGCGTGCTTGCGCTCGACGCAGGAAACGGGCTGGGCCAGGTGCAGGCAAGGAAGGCGCTCGACATGCTGATGCCCCTCGCCAGAAAAAACGGCGTGGCGACGGCGACTATCCGCAACTCGCAGCACTTTGGTGCGCTCTCCTGGTATGCGAATTACGCCGCGAGCCAGGGGCTGGTGCTGCTGGCGATGACGAACTGTGAGCCGGCCATGTCACCTGAAGGCGGATACGAAGCGATCTTTGGCACCAATCCGATTGCCGCGTCGTTCCCCACCGGTAAGGGCTTCACGGTCAAGATCGATCTGGCCACATCGACGGTTGCACGCGGCAATATTATTGCTGCGCAAAAACGCAAGGACGCGATTCCCGAGGGATGGGCGCTCGACCGCGACGGCAAGTCCACCACGGATGCGACGGAAGCGCTGCTCGGCACCGTGCTCACCATGGCCGGGCACAAGGGCTACGCGCTGGCGCTCATGGTGGAGCTCTTCAGCGGCGTGCTTTCCGGCGCGGCCATCGGGCCGGATGTGGGATCGATGTACAAGAATCTTGATCGCAAGCAGGACGTTGGCCACTTCTTCTGCCTCTTCAACATTGAAGCATTCCTTGACTACGCCGAGTATCTCCGCCGCATCGACTCCACCATCGACCGCATCAAGGCTTCGAAGAGACGGCCTGGCGTGGAAGAGATTCTGGTGCCGGGTGAGCGCTCCGCGCGCACCGCCAGCCTCAATCGCGCGCAGGGAATTTTCGTATCGAGTGAGACGCTGGCGGAGATCGAACAGTGGTGTAGCTGCTTGAAAATTACGTTCAACTGCCATGAGGTGGTTTGCTGACTTATGCCCGACATCCTGATCTCCGAGACTGTGCAGAGCGCTGCTTTGGCGGCGCTTCGTTCCCGCTTGGATGTGCTGTATCAGCCGGAGCTATGGAAGACTCCCGACCTGCTCGCGAAAAAAATCAATGGCTGCCGGGCCCTGATCGTGCGCAACCAGACGCCGGTGACCGCATCGCTCATTGACGCTGCGCAGGAGCTGCTGGTGATCGGCCGTGCCGGCGTGGGCCTGGACAACGTGGACGCGAAACATGCTGAGCAGGCAGGCATCGTGGTCTCGTACACGCCAGATCAGAACGCCATCAGTGTGGCCGAGATTGCCATCGGCATGATGCTCTCGCTGGCGCGCTTCATTCCCGCGGCCGATCAGGACACCAAGAGCGGCAACTGGAATCGGCACAAGTACGTGGGCACCGAGCTCTACGGCAAGACGTTGGGCATCGTCGGCGCGGGCAAGATCGGCTATCTTACCGCTAGGCGCGCGCTCGCGTTTGGCATGCGCGTGCTGGCCTACGATCCATTCCTGAGCCGGGACAATATTCTGCTCAGCGAAATTCAGGCTGAGCTGGTCGACCTCGATGAGCTGCTCGCGCGCGCGGATGTGGTGTCGTGCCATCTACCCGCTACGACACAGACCAAGGGGTTGTTGAATGCCGCGCGCTTTGCGAAGATGAAGCATGGAGCATTCTTCATCAACACCTCGCGGGGCAAGGTGGTTGCGGAGGCCGATCTCGTGGACGCGCTGAAGTCCGGAATCATCGGTGGAGCTGCGCTCGATGTGCGCAGCAAGGAACCGCCCGTGCTGGGCGAGCTGGAGACGTTGCCCAACGTGATTCTTACGCCTCACATCGCGGCGTTCACGCGCGAGGCGCAGGATCGAGTGACGCGGGCCATCTTCGAAGACGTGAGCCGCGTGCTCGACGGCAAACCGGCGATCAACGCCGTGCACAGCAGCGTGCCGCACAGGTTCGCGGCCAAGTAATCCGGCGCATTCCCAAGAAATCAGATCCGGAGCAGGCCTGCGGACCGAAATTCGGCACCATTCCAAGATGCGGTCATCACCGGAAGCTCTGGCGTTGCGGTAAGCAACTCTACCCGGCCATTCCTGAGCAGAATCGTATCTTCCGCCTTGGCGCCGCGCAGGTTGGGGTTCCAGGCAAAAGCCTGTTGCGCGGTGACGCGTTCTGCGCCGCCGGGCCGCGCGAACCATTCGCGTTCGAGATACCCGGTCGCGCCGCCCTGGTGGTGCAGTTGCTCCGCGCCAGCATATCCAAGCGCGGCATATGCCTGCTGCGCTGCAGAAAATAAGTCGCTGCTCGTCGCGCCTTCGCGTGTGGCGTCAACGAGCCGCGCACTCACCTGCGCAACGACTGCGAAGAGCTCTTCAAGCTCAGCAGGCGGCGCGCCGAAGTGCACAAAGCGAGTGAGCGAGACGGAGAGCCCCCAGCGTCGCGCGCAAAACCCAAGCATGCCCAGCCGCTCCAGCACGCCCGCACGCGGCACTGGATGCGGATACTTCACGACGCGCGCGTCTGTCGCAGCGAGGTAGACGCTAGGCATGATGCAGGCGCCGATGAGCTGCTCCGCCAGCATGGCTTGCAGTGCAGCTTCGCTCATCCCCGGCTGAAAGCGTGGCAAAACAGCAGCCGCGGCCTTGGCCGCATGTGCCCCGAGCCATTGGTAGCGGGCTGCTTCGCCGTCAGTGAGTTCGTGGCGCAGGCTCTGGATGTTGAGTTGCTGAAGACCCTCCTGGCCCATATCCCCGGCGATCGATGCGGTGCCCGTCAGCCGCGTGGCCGTAGCGCGAAGATCGTTCGCATACCAGGGATTCACATGCGGCTCAAATCCGAGCCCTGCGAACTCTTCTTCGGCAAGGCGAAGCGCTTCGTTGTTGGTGGTCAGATAATAGGCAGCGCCCTCGCGCGTGAAAAGCAGGCTGGCCGCTCCGATCTCGCGCAGTATGCCCACGCGCACGTCCACCACCCCGGCCGTGGCCCACGCAATGTTGTCATGCCGCGAGATGAGGATCGCGTCAACGCCCTTCTCACCAAGAAATGCGGCAATCTTCGCGCGCTTGCCGGCGATCTCCGCCAACCGCTCCGCATCCACACCGAATGGATCGTTTTTCATCCTGTCGTTTCCTCAAGCTTCAGACGTCGAAGGCTGGGCAAGCCGCTCCTGCAAGCGATATTGGCGGCCCACGGCGAAGAGTGCAGCGGTTCCAATCAACGGCATGAAGGCCACCAGCGCAAAGACCGGCTGGTACGAGACGCGATCGATCAGGAAGCCTGTGAGCAGCGGGAGGATCATGCCGCTCAGGCCGCCGGCAATGCCGGTGAGGCCCGTGGCGCGGCCTACCTGCTGGTCGGGGAAGAGGTCTGTCACGGCGGCGAACATGTGCGCGGAAAGAAAATTGTCGGCGGCGATCGCGGTGCAGATCATCACCATGGCGCCGAAGGTGTGGCGCATGTAAGGCACGGCAAGACTGGTGATGCAGAACAGCGCGCTGCCATACATCGACAGCCGGCGCGCATTGCGCACGGACATGCCGCGGCGCAGCAGAATGCCGGCGACCCATCCGCCGGCCACGCCGCCCACATCGCCCATGAGGAACGGAATCCAGCCCACCACGCCAATCTCGGTCATGGACATATGCCGTGCGCTGAACAGATAGCTCGGAGTCCAGTACCAGTAAAACTGCATGACCGGGCCGATGAAGAAACGGCACAGCATCACTGCCCATGAAGACGAGTTGCCCAGCATCTGGCGCATGGAGACAGAAGGCGGAGCCGTTGCAGGGTCTGCCTTCGGCTCGCGCTTGTAGAGCAGCCACCAGAGCGGAATCCACAGAAAACCGGCGAGCGTCGGGATCAGAAACGCAGTGCGAAAACCGTAATGCTGCAGCAGAAAAACGATGAGCGGAGGCGCGATGGTGGCGCCAATCACGCTGCCGCCGTTGAAGATGCCGATGGCCAGCGTGCGGTCTTTCTTTTTGAACAGGCGCGTCAGTGTTTTTATGCCGCCGGAGTAGGCGCCGCACTCGCCCGTTCCTTTCCAGAACTGCGATATGCCGAGCGACACGCCGGAGCCGGCGAGCGCCAGCGATCCAGTGGCCGCCGACCACCAGGCCACGGCCAGAGTGAGACCGAGGCGCGAGCCCAGGCGATCCATCAGGGCGCCGACGGGGAACTCGCCGGTCATCATGCCGAAGCCGAGCGCTGAGACGATTCGTCCGTACTCTTCGTTGGAGAGATGAAAGACGGTCCGCAGCACGGGCGCCATGACAGAGAGCGCCTGGCGCGCGATGAACAGGATCACGGTGAGAAGGAAGAGCAGGCCAAGAATCAACCACGGACGGCGATGGGCCGCTTCGTCTGGAGCGGCGCTGGCTTCAACCCGGCAAATCCCGTCCGCGTGCGCCAAGCGCCCTCCGCTCTCTCTTCAGCTGAGCCTGAATTCCTCTATACGGGCAATGTAACGCACGGAACGCTATGCCTGCATGCTGCCGGCCTCATGCCATGGACGCGCAGACTCGAGCACCCTGTTGATGTTTTTTACGTTCTGAATGCCGGCGGTGTTGAGCCACTCTTCGAGCGCTGCCGCGCCGTGCTTGACGTAAACCGGCACGCCATCCTGCCACGTGGCGCGGCCGCCCAGCACGCCGTGAAATTTTACCCCGCTCTCGACAGCCAGCTCCAGCGTTTCCACAAAGACTTCGCTCGATACGCCTGCCGAAAGATAGACGATGGGCTGGCGGGTGAGCGCGGCCGCGGCCCGCGTAATCTCCATGGCTTCCGCGCGCGTGTGCAGCTTTTTGCCCTGGAACGCCTTTGTCCCCTCAACGAACGCCATCTGGATGGGGACCTCGACCTTCAGCACGTCGGCACCGTAGCGCCCGCGCGAGAACTCTTCCATCGATTTGAATACGATCTCCGGCTTTCTGCGCGCATACTCGTAGCTCGATTCACCCTCGCCATGCACGTCGTAGCCAAGAAATTCGAGGAAGAAGGGAATGTCAACGGACTTGCACTCCGCTCCGATGCGTTCAACCCACGCCTTCTTACGGTCGTTCACCCAGTCTTTTTCGAAAGGCGTGTAGTAGACCAGAATCTTGATGGCGTCCGCGCCCATCTCCTTCAAGCGCAGCGCGGACCAGCCTTCGGTCAGCGACGGCAGCCGCTCCGGCTTGTCGGGGCTGTAGCCCGCGTGTTCATAGGCCACCAGCAGGCCCTTTCCGTTAATGTGTTTTGCCGCTTCCTGCCCGTATTCGAGATCGAGCAGAATGGACGAGGCCTCACGGGTAAGCGTTGCGGCCACCAACTGCTTGAACTCGCGCATCATCTCCGCTGGCGGGTCGCTCACGCCCAGCTCGCGCGCCAGCATGTTCTTGAGCAGCCCGCGCTGATCCATGGCCAGCGCGGCAATCACGCCCCGATGATCTGAAACCGCATTCAGACCCGCGACCTTGCCGGGCGTCAATCCGATTGCCATTCTGTTCCTCCCATTTGAGAGACTTGCCGCATGCGCACAAGTCTGGCTGATAGCAAAGGCACACAATTCACGCGCGTCCGGAAGGTCGCGTCGAGTCGCAAAAAACTATAGCGGAACCGCGGAACCTGTGTCAATCGATTGTAAACGATAATGCATGATTTCCTGTTTTTACCACGCATACTTTTATCATCGCACTGCCGGCGAATACCCTCAACCGTGCATCGCCGGGCTCAGGGCAATTGGAAGAACGCGGATGAAGGCTTCGGTGCGGCCATGCGGGGGCAAAAGCATCAACGCGTTTCTGTCCCAGGCTTCAATTCCGCCGCGCGGACTGCCTCGATTCAGAGTCTAAAGAAACCAGCTTCGGCAACCAAAAATGCTTATGCTATTGCCCTGGCAGCGGGATGCGGAGGGCTCCTGCCGGAACGTGCATGCTCCGCTCATAAGTAAGCGCAAGCACTTGATCTCTAAGGGGAATGAAAAAATCGATTGAAATTGATTGACAGACGTTATTTTCCCTGCCTATACTTCGGCCCGCATTGAAATCCGTCTTTTTTCGGTGCTGCACGGTGAGCGAAGCCAGGCCTTGATTCACGGCTCTCATTTATGGGCCTCTTCGTTCAGATTTTTCCCCATGGCGCCGGAAACGGAGGTCAATTCGGTATTTCCCTTCGCACCGGAACGACAGACAAATTTGCTTGAAGGCAGCCTTGCAGTGAAGAGAATCCTTGGCTCGCAACAGACTTGCCGAAGCTTGACAATCCTGGATGCTGCACATAGAGTGTCTCTATCCAGCCGCTCTCGCGGTCTTCGAGATGCCGGCCTGGATTGCGATGCAAGCCCAAACTTCCATGAGTCCAATTCTCACTCCCGCGATGTGTACCTGCTGCAGCATGTGCTGTACTGCGCGGGCGTGTACGCGGGCTTAGACTCAGAAGCAATCTCTGATCCCCGGCGACCCACCCGCTACACGGCGCGGTGGGTTTTCTGTTTTGGGCTTGTTCGCGATCTTCCCAACAGTTTGTTGAACGCGCACGATTGCAACATGAGCCTCGCATGCGTCTGGAACGGCGCTGCGCAGCCGCGGTGATGAGGAGGTACATGAAACGGCAAACCAGGAGACGAGTTCTGCAGGCGCTTGGGGCAGTGAGCGCGTGCGGGGCTCTTGCGCAGCTTGCACCGCGAGGCCTCTTTGCGCAGGGCGGCAGCGTACCGGCGGGTATTCATTTCGGCGTGCAGTTGAACGCCTTCCCCATCGATCCCAACAGCCTTGACAGCTTTCTGGGCGCGCTCAATCAGGTGAAGCAGATCGGCTATCAAGGCTTCGAGTCGGGTTTCAGAAATCTCAGCAACCAGTTCTCGTCCCCTGGGCATGCGCGCAGCGCAATCGAGCAGACCGGGCTCGTATTTTTCGGCATTCATATCTTTTTTCCCAATGAGCAGTACGACCCGGGCACACACATCGCCGCTCCCGCAGTCTATGAGCCGGTGGCGCGCGGAGGCGCAGCGTTGGGCGCCAGGCACCTGATCCTGAGCGGTGCGCCCGCGCCAGACCGCGACGCGCTCGAGCGCAAGATTGAAGCGCTCAACACGGCCGGCCGGTTTGCGCGCAGCGTAGGCATTACCGCCGCCTATCACAACCACTGGTGGGAGTTCGAGTCGAAGATCGGCGAGATTGATGCGCTCTACACGCAGACCGATCCGTCGCTG
>JBAUCP010000622.1:0-2956 GCA_049677625.1 Occallatibacter sp.
TCCTCTTGGCGAGTGGTGGCGGCTGTCGGCTAGTGGTCTTCAGTCGGAATTGCGTGGCGGGAACGGGACCCGGTCGTGCGGCTCAGGCGAGAACCTCGTTGAGCACGCGCTCCAGATAGATCTTCTCCTGGCGCACATCCTCAATCTGCTGCGGGCCCGAGGTTTCGCGCTCGATAGTGACGGCGCCCGTGTAGCCCAGCCGGTGCAGCTTGGTAAAGACCTGGCGGAAATCGACCAGCCCGGTTCCAATCAACACCTCCTGCCCGAGCTTGTCCGGGTCGGTGGGCCAGCGGCCGTCCTTGGCGTGAATGCTCCGAACATGCGGCCCGAGGATGTCGACGGCGTCAACTGGATTTGCTTTTCCGTAAAGGATCAGGTTGGCCGTGTCAAGGCCGACGGCCAGGTTGGGCATGGCTACGTCGCGGATCATCCGCGACATGGTGGTCGGCGTCTCCTGGCCGGTCTCCATCAGGAAGTGTTGCCCGTTGCCCTGGCAATGCTGCGCCACGGTGCGGATGGCCTCGACTGCGCCAGGATACAGCGGATCGGCCGGATCTTCGGGGATGAAGCCGCAGTGCGTCTGCACCTGGGAGATGCCGAGCAGCTTGGCAAAGTCCGAGGCCTGGCGAAGCGCATCGATGCGCGCGGCGCGCGTGGCTGGTGGAATAAGTCCGATAGTAGATGGCCCTTGAAGAAAGTTCCACACCAGCGGCTGCGGCCCGACTACCTCCACCGTGGTTGCAACAAGCTCAAACTTATTGAGTAAGTCACCTATCTGCGTAGCTAAGTCGGGGGTGAAATGATTGAGATAGCCATCGAGCGATAAGAAGCAGTTATTGAATCCCAGCTCGCGAACCCGGCCAATCTTCTCCTCGGCAGCTCCGAATGGAGCAATGAGAAGCCCTAAGTCCATGGGTTTCAGGTTTATGGGTTTGCCCGCCGCATCGGGTAGCTCGGCGTAGCCTGTGACTGAAGAAAGGCCGGCAGCCAGCATGGTTGCCGATGCCCGGCTCAAAAACTTTCTGCGATCCATTGGAGTCCTCTAAGTCCTCGCCTGATTGTCCAACCCGACCTCTCCGGTTGGCAAATCGATTCACTGCTGTTCGCTTGCGAACGAATGGTTCTATCCAGTGAAAAGATGCCGATTCGCTGCGTGAATTACCGCAACTTTCATCGCAAGTAACTTGACAAGTAACCCGAACAAGCACACTATCGGAACAGATGCATGGGTAACAGACGCGCGTGACCAGGATGCGCGCAGCATGATGACGGTCTTCTATCCCGATCTGACCCGTTCCGGCACAGCCCTTTGACCGAAGTTGTTCACCTCAGCCGGAAAACATCTCAAACGTGTCGGCAATGCGCATGATCTGCCGATGACAGAGCATCGATTTCAGGGTGGCAACGAATCTCATTTTGGTTGGCATGCTTTTCCGATTTGAAGAGCAGCGCCAGACTTCAGATAGATTCGGCTACCCATTGCTATAACCAGACAGCGAAAGTTTCGGCATGTTGCGTCCGAATTGACGGCAGGGCTTTCTGCATCAGTCCGTCTGGACCGTCGGGGTTACGTTTTTCGGTGTCCTCACGTCATCTCAACGTTGAATAGCCAGCTTTCATTCATTCGTCCGGAGCATTCTCCGCCTTTTCACTCGTAAGAGGGCTGAGTGTTGAAGCGGCTCTTCTTCTGGCGGGAAAAGTCCACGTTGGCTGACGCTGCGCACACCGCATGGACCGCAGGATCGCTCGCGAGGCAGACGGCCTTAATTGCGGGCCGATCGGTTGTCGATCGAGCGCATCGGACGTTTTCGGAGGTAAGTTATGGTGGTCAAGCCGCAGTCGAACGGACACCGGATTACGGGGATCTATGTCGGCGTAAGTAACGTCCGCCGCTATTTTCCCAGGCGCGTCGCAGCCATCGATCTCCAACTCGACCACCTGCGGATCCGATGCGGGCTGACGCCTGGCTTCTGGCATGGCGAACCCGAGATCTGCGACTCCAGGCTGAGCGACTGGCTGGAGCTAAAGCAGTTGCAGGGAGCGGGAAGCCGGGATTCGATGCCGCTGGCCATGACTCCCGCGGGCGAAGACTCTTTCATCCTGGGCCCGGCTTTGCCAAACGACCATGTGCGCGTGCGTCGAGCCGCGGGCTCAGCGCCGGCAGACGCAGGTAAAGCGCGTGCGCCGCTTGCGGGCTCTGCGCTTCCCAACTGAATCAACCGGCCGGCCGCGGGGGTTGCCGAGACAAACGGAACCGGCACGGCGCAACGAACTTCGAGGGCTTCAAGCAAGGCCGCCTGAAAATGGCGGCAGAGGAGTTGGCAATGAAGACACACGATGCGAGGCGCCAATTGGAGGTTCGGGCAGCGGCTGCACTCAAGGCTGCGCTGGGTGAGGTTTCCGCCATCAAGGTCAGGGAGATTCGCCATGAGCCTCATCAGACCGGCCGAGACTCGAGTCTCATGGTCCACGTAGAGCTGTTCGGCAGGCGCCACGCTTTGACCTGCGCAATTCATTCCGACGGGCAGCCGCAGCATCTGCGCTCGGCGCTCGAGGAGCTGCGTGCCGGCGCTGCTCAACGAACAGAAGACGCCATGCCGATCATCATTGCGCCTTATCTTTCACCGGAGGCGCAGGCGCTGTGCAAGGAGCACAAGACCGGGTTCGTCGATCTCGAGGGCAACGCGCGGCTCGCGCTCGGCGAGGTATTCATCGTCAAGCGCACGCTGCCGCACCGCGGCCATCATCGCACCACGATGACTGCCGCATGGCATCCAGCCGCGCAGGAGAAGATCGCGATGCGCTCCGAAACACCGCATCGCGTGGCGCAGCTTATCCAGGCATAAGCGTCCCGGAAGAACCGCGGCGCGCAAAAGATCACCCCAAAGCAGCACCCCGAAAAACAGCACAGCCGGAAGGATCTCCTTCCGGCTGTCTTTGCTTCAGGTGAATTTAG
>JBAUCP010000623.1:0-9640 GCA_049677625.1 Occallatibacter sp.
GCCCGATGGCCGGCATGGCCGCGCCCGTGGCCAGGCGCCGCTGCGGCGCCAGCGCGGGATCGACAGCATCGTCTGCGGGCCGCCAGCGGCCCGTTGCGTCTGCCATAATTTCTCCAAATAGAAGTAATCGTTAACTGTAACGGAATGAGACTATTGCCCGCTCCACTCGCCTGTCAAGCGTGTCCGGGCTTTCGTTCCCCCGCACTTTGTATTCTATGGTCTGACCACGCAAAACGTCTCCTCGCTGGCATTGTTCCCTCCGCGAGGCCGTAGCGATGCGAAGCAAGGACGCGCCCACCCTCTTTGCGTGCTGGCTAAGGCGTGAATGCAAGCAGTTTTCGTGCGTCTGACCTGGCCACAGAGAACACCCGGTTACAAATCCGTGACAATTCGCTGCACTGCAAGGCGAGCGCAAACTAAGTTGCCATTTCCGGAAACGGCTTTTGAAGACGTTACCAAATAGCTCAAAAGAAAACGTTTAAGCCGTCCAGATCAAGGGCTCTTTTTGAACGGGACGCGGCCATTCTTCGAAGGCACGAAAATCAATACAACAGAAAGACTTGCCGGTTGATAAGGGATTTGCGACAATAGCCCACCGGTTCGAGGGATGTCTTTGAAGTCTTCTGCGAATCCTCCGCGCAAAGACGACTGACGTATCGGAATCCGGCAGTTACAGCAACAACTTGCACGCTCGCAATTCGCGCTTCAAAGGAAACGGCATTGCTTCATACCCGGTCCGCAATCGGGTTTCTGAGCACCGGTCGGCGGGCCGCTTCACCGTCCGCGTAGGACTGCAGCAGATCTGAAGGGGCATTCGCAATGGGTCTCCCTCTTCGTTCTCTCGCCGTGTTTGCCGCAGGCACGCTGTGCTTTTCGAGCTGCCTGTCTGCCCGTTCCCTCCACCTGCAACCGGCTCGCTCCCTGTCGCCTGGCCCGGCCGACGTGGCCTCCAGTGATCATTCCGCGCCTCCACCTGAGACCGTCGTCATCCCCGGACCGCTGCGCTCGTTTCTGCGCATGGCGGGCATCAGCCAGCAGGTTCCTCTGGATGAAGTGCTGCCCATGCTGGCGCGCAACATCACTCTCTGGGGCCATGAGAACGGCCGAGACACCGAGTTTCTGATCCTGCTGACGCGCTACGTGGATTTGGCGCGGCAGCTTCAGGCGCTGGCCGGCGCTGACGGCGTGATTCGCGTAACTGGCTGCGACGACGCCGGACGCCTCATCCAGGTTCTCGGCTACCAGTTCGAGAGGGGCTGCGGCCCGGACGGCGCCGCGCTCGTCACATCCAACGCGGAGCGCGCGTTTCTCACCATTGACTCCGGCTTTCCGATTACGGCGCTTGAGCAGTCGCTCGAAAAAAACACGCCCTTTACCTATGCTTTTCCGGGCACGCAGGCCCCTATTCTGTTCCAGGAGAAAGACTGGACGTCGATCAGTGCCTGGAAGAAGAAGGCCGACCAAAGTAACCTTCTCGATGTCCTGCTGCACGACCCCGGCGTGGAGCGTCTCTATGCGGCCATGGACCGCTGCGACCCGGAGACCAGGCTCATTCTGGCCCGGTCGCCCGGCCTCAGAAGGCTGCTTCCCGTCGCGCCAGTCTTTGATTTTTACGGCAGCCAGATCACCATTCGTTCCGGAACAGTGGTCGTGCCCGGCGGCACAGACGAGGAGCGGGACTGGCATGATCTAGTCGGCGCAAGCCCGCACGCACCGGCGGAGTTCACCACCCGGCTGCTGGCCAAAGATCGTGGCTGGCTGGCCGCATATTTCGATGCGCTGGCGCGGGTGAGCCCGGAGCAGCAGGCCAGTATCGTCCAGGGCGGACGCCTCAAAACCCTTTACGACTCTTACCGTTCGCCGGTCGCGAATGACAGCGCGTCCGCCGGCGTCTTCCCCAAGAACACCGAGCTGCTGCTGCTGCTTACCCGCCTCCACTGGCAGGCGAACGGCGACCCGCGCGTTCCGGGAGACCTGGCAGACTGGAGTGAGATATTCACCCGCGATGCGAAAACCCTCGGCTACCACGACTGGGCCAAGCGCGGACGCGATCTTAATACCCCCACGCAACTGCTTGGGGAACTGGTAGCCGCTTCCAATGTCGAAACCGATGTGGGCCCGCTGCAGGCCTATCTGCAGTTGAGCGCAATCGAGGACGGCCGGCCGGATTCCCAGCCACTGTCCAGGGAAACCGTGCGCCTGCTGGCAGCCAATTTTGTCCGGTTCTACAACTGGTACTCCATATTCTCTGAGTTTCCGGCACTCGAAGACGCCTCGATCTCCGCCTTCGTCGATGCCGCCGACCGCGTGGACAAAATCCCCAATCCGTCTCTGCGCGCCAACGCGCTCGGCTCTTTCCAGGCCGATGTCGGGCTGTGGCAGATCTTTGCCCGCCAGGGACAGATTCCCGCAGCCGCGCTCAACACCTCGTGGCAGAACGCGATTCGTCCCTTTGCATCGATCTCCTCCTCGCAGCAGCTTTTTGAAGCTGCGCGCGGATCGCTCGGAGCCACGCTGCTCGCGGTCTCCGGCAGCGCCAATCTTACTCAGGACCAGATCGTGGAACTGCTGGCCGGCCCGGCGCAGCAGACCGACGATGGCCGCCGCGTCCACCAGGAGCTGGCGCGTAGAATCCGCTCCGTGCTCGACGACCAGCGTTTGGTTTCGCTGGATACGCTCTTCGGCCTCAACGACGGCCTGCACGACATGGCGCGCGGAGCCCGCGTGGGCGACAGCCTGATCCAGCTCGCCGGCAACCTGCGCGAATTCGAGCTGCCGCGCCCCATCTTTACCGAGGGGGAAAAGACCACCTGGTCTCCGGTTATTTACACCAACCGCCACGCCGAGCTGCAGGTCCGCACCGACCTCACCAGCGTCATCCGCACACCCGGCACGGCCGTGCAGCTTGAGGCCGCACGCGGCCGGCTCACGCCTTTCCTCAGGGATACCCTGGTGGGACTCAATTACGCGTACTATGAGCCGCCCGGCGCGCAGGTGCTGCACAACAATCCGCTCTTCGTCCGCTCCCATGACTTTTCCACCGTCTCCGTGCAGGGAGTTCAACAGATATGGGGTGCGCCGGAGCTGATCGGCATCGGCGTTACGGCCGGCGGCGGCGCTTATCTGATGGGTTCGCTCGCCGATCTGCCCTACGCGCTGGCCTCGGTCGAGCAGGACTTCATCGCGCCGGAGAATGTGCAGGCGCTTATCTGGAAAGAGACTGTCCCGCAGCTCCTGGTGGGCGCCGTGCTGCCCCGCTGGTGGAGCGTGAGCGTGGCTGAGATGCACGCCGCGGCTCTCTATCAGCGCGCCGGCGAAGAGCTCCTGGTTGCTTCGTCGACCAACCCCGATCTGCGCCAGAAGGTCGAAGCCATTCTTGCCGACCACATTGCGCCGGGGCGGCTCGACCGCATCGATGAGGCTCTGCGCGATCCCAACGGCACGGTTATGGTGACCGCACAGGTGCTGCCCGCAAGCACCTTCTATCTGGCCGCCGAGTTCCGCCGCCGCTATCCCGATCGGGCTGCATCGTGGGGACCCGCCGGCCGCGAGCTTGACGATCTTGCACGTGCGCATCCGGCCGACGCCGATCCGGCTCGCATCTCGAGAGACTTCGGCGTTCCGCATCCGGCCATGGAGCAGAGCGACTCCTGCATGCTGGCCAACACCGGACTGTTTCCCGTCTCCGGCGGATACACCAGCCGGCTCTTCGGTGAATCCTGGGAGTCGAGCAATCTTTACTGGGCCCGGCTCTCCGATGAGATGGGCTACTCTCCCGTGATGCTCAACATTCTGGTGCCGGAGTTGACGCGCCGCATGATCGTCAAGATCTTCGCCACCAACATTGACGACTGGCCGGCGCTGCTGCGCGCCATGCAGGAGACGGGGGATGAATTCCGGCATGGCAAAATCGCCGTGCAGGCGCCTAACACGGCTTCGGGGCAATAGGAATACGGCGATTGGAAAAGCGTATCGGAGTGACCATGAAAAAAGGATCGTTTGTCTGTTTCGGCATCAGTTCGGTGCTTTTGCTTCTGGTGGGCGCCGACCCCAAGAGACCCGCAGCCCAGGATGACTCGTCCAACTTTCGCGTCAATGTCGTTCTGGTCCAGCTCAACGTCGCCGTAACCGACCACAAAGGGAATTACATCGCCGGCCTTAACCCCGCTGATTTCCAGGTCACGGAGGACAAGATTCCGCAGCACATCGCCACCTTTGAAGAGGGCAGCGAGACCAAGGTCGACCTGAACGAATCGAGCGCCCCCGGCAAGGACGCAGCAGCAGCGGGGGTCAAGTCATCCGCGCCCGCCGAGCAGGCGTCTGCGGCTAACCCCGACGGCGTGGAAGTCTCCCATGTGGGTGGAGCCAACGTCTTCATCCTCTTTGACACCAGCAACTATATGTATCGCCAGTTTGTCTTCGCACAGGACGCAATCGCCGACTTCGTGCGCTCCATGGACGACGCCAGCAGGATCGCCTTTTACTCCTATAGCCGCAATCTCTCCCGCGCCGCCGCGCTTACCGCGGACCGGTACCGCGTGGTGAGCGGCGTGCGCAGCACGGTGGCCGGCGATGACGCCGCGCTCTACAACTGCCTGCTGCTTACCGTGGAGGATGCGGCGCGGCTCAAGGGACGCAAGGCCATTGTCGTCTTCTCGAACGGCCCTGACAACGCCAGCTCCGTTCCGCCCGAGGATGTGGCCGAACTGGCCCAGTCCACCGGGACCATCATCTACATCATCAGCACCCGCCAGGCGCAGACCGAGCCCGTCTCCGCGGCCGCATTCGTCCGCATGAGCAAAGCCACCGGCGGCCGCGCCTACTTTGCGGGGAACTGGCGCCAGGAGCAGCAGGCGTTCACGTCCATTCGCGAGGACCTTGGTCACCTGTACACGCTCAGCTATTACCCGCAGCCCAACCCCAACCGCGGATGGCGCAGCATCAAGGTGGAATTGGTCGGCAAGGATCTGCAGAAGTATCACCTTCGCACGCGCGACGGGTACCGGCTCCTGCCCCACATTCTGTCAACCGACGACAGCATTATTGCTTCCGCCCCCGAGACCGGTTCCGAGGCCGATCCAAAATAGCCGCCACGCGTTTCCGAAGGCAAGTTAGACAGATTGCGTCATGTGTCTATAAGGCGTGTGCCCCATCCATTGCGCGTCTTCTGCGCAATGGGTGGGAGAGCACAACGCTCAATCTCGACCGTAAACATTCAATCCGAAAATGCTCGGGGCGGATTGAGTCATGTGTCTATCTGGCTCTGCGCCGACCACAATTCGCTCACCAGCAATCCGCCCAGCCAGGCGCGTCTACGCTCGACGGCAAAGCCTGCGTCGTGCAGCGCGGCACGGTGATCCGGCAGGGTACGAACCTCAAGCCCAGTGAGCAGCCCGAAGGCCCGGTAGAGCAGCCACACGATTGAGCGCCCTGCCGCGCGTCGGAGTCCGCGCTCCGACTGGGCAAACTCTGAGATCAGCCATCGCGCCGCGGGCGCAGCCGCGCTGCGCATCTTCGCTGCCAGCGCGCGAACCTCGGCCGTGGTCAGGCAATCGAGAAAAAAGTGGGTCACGATCAAATCGTAGCCGGATGCGCCCGGCTGCCAGTCGCGCGCGTCGGTGCAGTGCGTGCGCAAACGGTCCGCATGCCGCCCCGCGCGGCGCTCCAGCGAACGCAGCATCGCCTCGCTCGCATCCACGGCGTCAATCTCCAGGTCGGGGTTCGCGGCCAGCAGCTTTGCCGTAAAGCGGCCGTCGCCATCGCCCAGAATCGCCGCGCGCCGGCAGCCGCCCAGCTCGGCTAGAAAGACGCAGCGGCACCACCACAGCCACGGGCCAAAGGTCGCGTACTCCATCCAGCGGTAAATGCGCGCCAGCCGGTTGAAGTCTGCGGTGTGCGAGCCTTGTCCCGGGTTTTGCCGGGCGGCTTCGTCCCGCGGCCCCGTGTCTGCTGCCGCCGTCATCGCGCCAGCCACGCGAGGGCGAGAAGAGGAGCCGGCGTCAGCAGCGCCAGGTCCGCCACGGCGCGCAAGGTCACCTGGCCCAGGCTGTTGCGCTTCAGGTCCAGCAGCGCCAGCAGCAGAGCGCTCACGGCTCCGGCAGCCAGCAGCGCCGCCACCCGCGGATGCGCCCATGCGGCTGTCGCCGCCAGCAGGGCACACACCGCAAGAAGGCACGCGCAGGCAGCGAGTGAGATCCCCGCCTGCCGCTCCGTCTGCGACTCCCAGCGATCGATGGCGTGGCAGTTGAGCCATGCCAGCGAAGCAAAGTAGGCCGCCGCGCAGGCGAGCGGCCACAGCGAGGCATGTGCCGACGTCCGCAGGGCTCCAAACGCGGGCAGAGCGCAACCGGCGGTGAACAACAGGCCCACCAGCAGCTCTTTGGTCAGCAGGGCCGCGAGGAACGGCCGCGGCCTGTGTCCGGAGTGCACGCGCGCAAAGTAAGCCAGTGACGCGGCAGCCAGCACCGAGCCGCGCTCCCGCGCCACCGCGGGCATGAAGGCGAGAATCAAACCCGCGGCCGCGCAGGCGGCAGCAGCGGCCAGGGGCAGTAGAACGCGCCGGTGACGCCAATGAAAGTAGTGGCGCTCCCGCAGCCGGCCCAACTCCGCCGTGCGGAGCGCTGCGTGCGCATCCAGCAGCCTGTCAAAGACATAAACCGTCCAAACCGTCAGAGCCAGCAACGCCGGAACCCACCTGGCCAGCCGCGCTCCTGCGGCCCACGCAAAGCCGAGCGACCAGATCACCGCAACCGTCGGCGCGTCGAAGCTGGACAGATGCCACAGCGCCAGCGGGCGCGCCGCAGCGGACTCTCGCGGCGCGGCGGGTTTCCCCGCCGGGAATCGCAGCCCGCCATCATGATTCGTATGACAGCTCGATGCATCCTGCCCCGGAAGATGGGTAAGAGTAAGCGGCACTGATTCAATTGTAAGAGAAACCGTCTCTTCAGTCCGCTGCGTTGGCCGTCTTGTGTGCCGCTTTCGCGCGCGGCGCGGCCTTCCCGGCCGATTTTTCCCTGGCCGGCGCAATGGCCTTGTGCGTCGAGGGAATCGCATCCAAATCTGTCTTGCCCTCGGCCAGTTGCATCAGGAAGTTCTGACTCGAGAACGCCGGCGCGTCTTTGAAGAGCTTGCTGGCGCGAACGTAACTGCCATCCGGCTGCTGCAGCCGCGCCTTCACCGTATCAGCCAGGTACGCCGGAAGAATCTCGTCCCGGATGCGCGCAATCGCCGCCGGATCGCGCACCGGGAAGACGACTTCGCAGCGCTCGAACAGGTTGCGCGGCATCCAGTCGGCTGAGCCCAGATAGATTTCGCCGCTGCCGCCGTTGGCGAAGTGGAAGATGCGCGAGTGCTCGAGGAATCGCCCCACAACGGAGCGCACGCGAATGCTCTCCGACAGACCCTTCACGCCGGGGCGCAGAATCGAGAGCCCGCGGATGATCAGGTCGATCTCCACGCCGGCTTGCGCCGCCTGATAGAGCGCTTCGATCACGGAGGGTTCGAGCAGCGCATTCATCTTGGCCACGATGCGCGCCGGTCTTCCCGCCTGCGCGTGCTCGGCCTCGCGGCGGATCAGCCGCAGAAAGCTCTCGGCCATGGTCAGCGGAGCCACCAGCAGCGGGCTGTAGTCGTCGATCTCGGCATGCGCGGTCAGATAATTGAAGACCATGTGCACCCGCTCGGTAATCTGCGGATCGCAGGTCAACAGGCTCAGGTCGGTATAGAAGCGCGCGGTTACCGGGTTGTAGTTGCCCGTACCGAGATGACAATAGCGCCGGGTCTGGCCGTCTTCGTCGCGCCGCACAAGCATGGCCAGCTTGCAGTGGGTCTTCAGCCCCACCACGCCGTGAAACACCTGTACGCCGGCGTCCTCCATGTTGCGCGCCCAGCGGATATTTGACGCCTCATCGAAGCGCGCCATGAGCTCGACGACCAGCGTGGCTTCCTTGCTCGCTCCGGCCTCAGTGAGCGCCTCGAACATCGGCGAGTCGTTGCTGGTGCGGTAGAGGGTCTGCTTCATGGTCACCACCGCCGGGTCCTTCGCGCCCAACTGGATGAATTCGACCACCGGGTCGTACGCGTCGTAGGGATGGTGGAGCAGCACGTCGCGGTGGCGCAGCTCATCGAAGATGCCCACCGACTTGCGGCTGAGCGCCAGCGGCTTGGGCGTGAATGGCTGGAACTTCAGGTCGGGCCGCTTCACGTCGTCACAAAAGAACATCACCCGGGAGAGATTCACCGGCCCGTCGCAGCGGAAGACCTGGTCGGCGTCGAGCTCGAAGTTCACGCGCAGCCGCTCCACAATCTCCGGATCGGCGCCGGTCTCGATCTCCAGCCGCACCGCATCGCCTTTGCGCCGGTTGTGCAGCTCCACGCGAATGGTCTCGAGCAGCGAGCGCGCCTCTTCTTCCTCGAAGTAGAGATTCGAGTTGCGCGTCACGCGGAACGAGGTATGAGCCAGCACCTCGTAGCCGCGGTACATTCCGGAGAGATGCTGCGCGATCAGATCCTGCAGCAATAGATAGTCGTATGCGCCTTCGGCCGAGGGCAGGCGCACGAACCGGTGCAGCGCGCGCGGCACGGTCACCACCCCCAGCACCTGCGGCCCCGAGCTGCGCCGCTTGGCGCGCAGCAGCAGCGCCAGGCAGAGCGCCTTGTTCAGCACGCGCGGAAACGGGTGCGCCGGATCGATCGAGATCGGGGTCAGCAGCGGGTCCACTTCACGCTGAAAGTAGTCCCGCGCGAAGGCGCGCGCTTCGTCGCCAAGCTCATTCCACTCGAGCAGCCTCACGCCCTGTTTGCGCAACTCCGTGAGCAGGTGCTCGTTCCAGCAGCGGTACTGCGCGGCCACAAACTCGTGAATGTCCGTTGTCAGCCCGGCCAGCGACTCGTCCGGCCGCAGCCCGTCGTAGCCCCTCTCGCGATAGCCGTCCTCGATCCGCTGCATCAGCCCGGCCTGGCGAATCTCCACGTATTCGTCGAGGTTCGAGCCGGTAATGGCCAGGAACTTCACCCGTTCGAGCAGAGGATTGGCCGCATCTTCGGCCTCTTCCAGAACGCGCCGGTTGAACTGCATCCAGGAGTGGTCCCGGCCGTTGAAGAGCTTGAGCTTCTGGGTAGTTCTCGCCATGGGTCAGGTCCGTGCGCCGTGTTGGAAGTCTACAGCGTTTTCCTCAAAGAAGGCACTTGCAGCCCCCTTGGACATTAAAATTGTTTCATCCTGAACAAATACAGCATCCGGGTGCAGGCCAATGTTAACGGCCTGCGAAAAAGCTGCCGGAAGCGAATGTCCCGGCCTTGACGGGCGCAGGTCCAGGTCCGCAGAGCAGGCTGCAGCATGATTCGCGGGCTTCACTCCCAAAGGGAAACTTTTTCAAATCGAGCCGCCGAAATGATTTGCGTTGCTGTCCGGTTGCATCCACGGTTGACGCCCCACCCCATCGGGCAAGAGGATAGAGTTGAGGCTCACCCGCACTATCCCCTATGAGAGGAGTTTTCCATGCCACAAGAAGCGGTAACTCCACGCCCCAGCCTGATTCCGCCCCAGCCCATCCCGGCCGGGATGCAGGAATTTACAGACCGCGTGCACAGCCTGCTCGACGGGCATCCGAAGGATAGCGCCGCGGTCGACCGCGCGCTC
>JBAUCP010000624.1:0-4435 GCA_049677625.1 Occallatibacter sp.
TCCTCGGGGCGGTGAAGTTCACCCGCCAACTCAACCCAGCCTGATCCAATCCAACCCCAAAAACAAAGAACGCTCCCCGAAGGGAGCGCTCTTTTAAAAAGGACCCCGGAGTTTCGTAACAGACTCCGAAGGCGGCGTTTTCTTGTGAACCCGTGAACAACAATTGCTACAACGTCGATTCGATCTCAAAACCCCAGGCTTCCAGAAGCGCCTCAGGGATGTACTTGGAGTTCTTGTTGCGCCGCGCCCACTCGCGCAGGCGGGTGGACCGGATGTACTGATCCGGCGGCAGCTTGAACTCCTTTACAATCTGCTCGAAAGAGGTAACCGTGGGCACAACCGGGCCAATGGGCTCCGGCTTGCCCCAATTCGGATTTCCACGACGCTTTGCCATTGATTTTATGTCCTTGAAGAAGGGGTGTTTTTCCTGGGATCCTCGGACGCGGCCTGGGGGGTCCGCGAAGTCCGCGAGGTAACTTAAGTCCTATTTTAGGGATATTTCCTTCAAAAATCAATAGTAAAATGCTTTTTCCGGTGACCCGGCCGGCGGCGGTATTTCGCGTCCCTCCTTACCTATATCATTGTTTATAAATGTCTTACTGAGTCAACCCCATCCGCTTCGCCCGTTTCAGCCCTGCCCGGCTGTGGATAATATCCTCAGCGCCCCGGTCTCAGGCGCAAGGATTACCTTTATGACAACATTTTACCGCGCTCTTATGACCGCGCTATTGCTCACGGCCGGCCTCGTCCCGTGCCATGCCGGCGAGCTGACCGTTAGCCGCGGCGCGCTCGAGCGAACGCTCCGCCAGCAGCTCTTCAACGGCCCCAACGGGATCTATTACCTCAAAGGCAGCCCGCAGACCGCTTGCTCCATCACCGCCGAGGACCCCAGGCTCAGCTTCGAGCAGGACCGGATCGTGGTGCGGATGAAAACCCACGCGCATCTGGGCCATGCCGTGGGAGGCGCCTGCCTGGGCATGGCCGTCACCTTCCCGGCCGAGGTCTCGCTCCAGCCCGATGCCGAAGGCGAGAGCATCGGCTTCCGCGACGCCCGGCTCGACAAAGTCTCCGATCAAAAAGAGGTGAATTTTGTCCTGTCGCCCTTCCTGCGCCGCCAGGTTCCGTCGGGCATGAAGGTGGACGCCGCCGATCTTCTCCGGAAAGCCCTCGCCGGCTCGACCGTCTCCTCCGGCTACAAGGTCACGCTCGACCGGCTCAAGATCCACTCCATCGTCATCCAGGGCGACGCGCTGGTGGTGGATGTGGACGGTGACCTGAGCGTGCGCTAGGGCCTGCAAGCGGCCAAGACAATCGCATGAGCAATTCTTGCTATCGAGTTTGGTTTCTTTCACCGCTTGAGCCGGTCGGTCGCGGGATGGGCCACGGCATTTTCTCCCGTAGGGAGGGACCGAAAATAGCCCAGGATGAAGTCCGCCGCAGCGGACGTGAATCCTGGCATCGGCGCTGAACCGTGTTCATGCAATTGCCCTAGGCGGCCCGCCGCGTGCCGCATGTGGTAGCATTCGCAATCGGCGGACCATCCCACCTCTCGCCACAAAGGAACTTGAAAGCCATGCTGCTGACCCGAAGAGATTTTACGAGGCTGGGCGCAATGGGGCTCGCGGCCCGTTTCGCGCCCACCCTCAACGCCCAAAACGCGCCGGTCAAGACCCGCTACGCCGTCATCGGACTTGGCCGCATCGCCGGCCACTTCATGCCCGGCACGCTGAGCACCACCAACTCCAGCATCACCGGTCTCGTCAGCGGCCATCGCGACAAGGCCGACCGCATCGCCGCGCAGTACAACGTACCCGCCGGCTCCATCTACAACTACGACAACTTCGACGAGATCGCGCACAATCCCAACATCGACGCCGTCTACGTCGCGCTGCCCAACTCCATGCATGCCGAGTACACCATTCGCGCGGCCAAAGCCGGCAAGCACGTGCTCTGCGAAAAGCCCATGTGCACCTCGGTCGCCGATGCCGAGGCGATGATCGCGGCCTGCAAGGCAGCCAACGTGAAGCTGATGATCGCCTACCGCTGCCACTATGAGCCCACCAACCTCCGCGCCGTTCAGCTCATCCGCGACGGGAAACTCGGCCAGGTGCAGGCTATCGACAGTTCCTTCGGCTTCAACATCCAGCCCGGCGAGTGGCGGCTCGACAAGAAGCTCGCCGGCGGCGGCCCGCTCTACGACGTGGGCATCTACTCGCTCAACGCCTGCCGCTACCTCACCGGCGAGGAGCCCGCGCAGATCTCCGCCTACGCTTCGACCATTGACCACGATGGCCGCTTTAACGAGGTGGAAGAGAATGTCTCCTGGACCATGTGCTTCCCCTCCGGCATCGTCGCCAGTTGCTCCACCACCTACGGCGCAAATATGGCCGGCTACTTCAGGGTCTATGGATCAAAAGGCTGGCTGCAGGTGGATCAGGCATTCGTCTACGAGGGCCTGCACCTGCGCGCAGAGCTCAGCGGCCAAACCCTAGACGAACCAAACCCGGCCCGCGACCCCTCGCACTTCCAGGCCGAGGCCGAACACTTCTCCCACTGCGTGCAAAACAACCTGGAGCCGCAGAGCCCCGGCGAAGAGGGCCTCAGGGACATGAAATACATCACCGAAATCTACCGCTCCGCGGGAATTTCCGTTTGAGAAAGGTCCGTTCCGCGTGGTCTGACCACAATTCTCCCGCCTCTTCACAAAACCCCTCCGTGCGCGGTGCTAAAATCTGTCTTTCGGGAGAACTCCATGCCAGACGCATCGTGTGACATCGGTCTCATCGGCCTCGCCGTCATGGGACAGAACCTCGTCCTCAACATGAACGATCACGGCTTCAAAGTGGCCGTCTTCAACCGCACCGTCTCCAAGGTCGACGACTTCCTGGCCAATGAAGCCAAAGGTACGCAGGTCGCGGGCGGCCACTCCATTGAAGAGTTCATCGGCCTGCTCAAGCGCCCCCGCCGGGTGATGATGATGGTCAAGGCCGGCGACACTGTGGACCAGATGATCGATCACGTGCTGCCGCATCTTGAAGCCGGTGACATCATCATCGACGGCGGCAACTCGCTCTTCACTGACTCGAACCGCCGCACCAAGGCGCTGGCCGAAAAAGGCATTCTGTTCATCGGCACCGGTGTCTCCGGCGGCGAAGAAGGCGCGCGCCGCGGCCCGTCCATCATGCCCGGCGGCAATCCCGCCGCGTGGCCGCACGTGAAAGACATCTTCCAGGCCATCGCTGCCAAGGTGGAAGACGGAACCCCCTGCTGCGACTGGGTGGGCGAAGACGGCGCCGGCCACTACGTGAAGATGGTCCACAACGGCATCGAGTACGGCGACATGCAGCTTATCTGCGAGGCCTACGATCTGCTGCAGCACGGCCTGGGACTCACGCCCGACGAGTTGCACGATGTCTTCACTGAATGGAACAAGGGCGAGCTCGACAGCTACCTCATCGAAATCTCCAGCCAGATATTCTCAAAGAAAGACGAAGACGGCTCACCGCTGGTCGACAAGATTCTCGACACCGCCGGCCAGAAGGGCACCGGCAAGTGGACCGTGATCAGCGCGCTCGACACCGGCCAGCCCGTCACGCTCATCGGCGAGTCGGTCTTCGCGCGCTGCCTGTCGGCGCTCAAGGAGGAACGCGTAGAGGCTTCGAAGATCCTGCGCGGACCGGCGTCGAAGGCCAGGGTTGGCGACCGCGCAAAGTTCATTGAGGATGTGCGCCGCGCGCTCTACTGCTCCAAAATCGTCTCGTATGCGCAGGGGTACATGCTGCTGCGCGCCGCGGCAAAAGAAAACGGCTGGAACCTGAACATGGGTGGCATTGCGCTCATGTGGCGCGGCGGCTGCATCATCCGCAGCCAGTTCCTGGGCAAGATCAAGACCGCCTTCGACAAGAAGCCGAAGCTCGAGAATCTGCTGCTCGACAAATTCTTCGCGCGCGCGGTGAACAAGTACCAGGCATCGTGGCGCAAGGCCCAGGTCCACGCGATCAAGCTGGGCGTGCCCACGCCGGCATTTTCCACGGCGCTCAACTTCTTTGATGGCTACCGCGCCGGCCGCCTGCCCGCCAATCTGCTCCAGGCCCAGCGCGACTTCTTCGGCGCGCACACTTACGAGCGCATCGACCAGCCCCGCGGCCAGTTCTTCCACACCAACTGGACCGGCCACGGCGGCCGCGTTTCGTCGTCCACGTACAACGTGTAGCGCGCTACACAGAGAAAAAGCGGCGATTTCCAACAGGAAATCGCCGCTCGTGTCTTGCCGCAACCTCACCAGGATTTGTCATCCTGAGCGAAGGTCTCCGCAGCGACCGGAGCCGAAGGATCTGCGGTTCTCCCATCCGGCCTCAAGAGCCGGGTGCCCCAGGTCTCGATTTTGAGACCTGGGAAAGCACAACCCTGAACCCGCCCACACGAATCACACTCC
>JBAUCP010000625.1:0-5264 GCA_049677625.1 Occallatibacter sp.
ACATCGAGATGGTTCCGCTCGATGACCCCGAGACGTTCAGAAGGGTATTTCACACCGCGCTCACCTCGGGCGTCTTCCAGTTTGAGTCGAGTGGAATGCGCGACATTTTGCGCCGCTACAAGCCGGACACGGTGGAAGAGTTGACGGCGCTCAATGCGCTCTACCGTCCTGGCCCCATGGCGATGATCGACGACTTCATCGAGCGCAAGTGGGGACGGCGCAATGTGGAGTTTCTCCTGCCGGAGCTTGAGGGAATCCTCAAGGATTCGCTGGGCGTGATCGTCTACCAGGAACAGGTAATGCGGATTGCGCAAGTGCTGGCGAGCTTCAGCCTGGGAGAGGCGGACCTGCTGCGTCGGGCGATGGGAAAGAAGGATCAGAAGGCGATGGCGGAGATGCGCGATCGCTTTATGAATGGCGCGGCCAAGCTCCGCCATCCGAAGGCGGCAGTCGAAGAGTTGTTTGAGCAGATGGCGAAGTTCTCGGAGTATGGGTTCAACAAGTCGCACTCCGCTGCGTATGCGCTGGTAGCCTACCAGACGGCGTATTTGAAGACCCATTATCCGGTAGAGTTCATGTCGGCGCTGCTCACTGCGGAAACCTCGAAGCCGGAAAATGTGGTCAAGTATATCGGCGAGTGCAAGGAGATGAGCATCGCCGTCGATCCGCCCGACGTGCAGATTTCCGGTGCGCAATTTACGCCGCAGATCACGCCCGATCGCCAGGCGATCCGCTTCGGCCTGGCCGCGGTCAAAAACGTGGGCGGCAACGCGATTGAATCCATCCTGAAAGCGCGCGAAGAGGTCGGCGGCCGCTTCAAAAACTTCTGGGAGTTCTGCGAAAAAGTCGATCTGCGCGTGATGAACTCGCGCGTCATCCAGTCTCTCATCAAGGCCGGCGCGCTGGACTCGCTGGGCACGCGCGGCCAGCTCTTTGCCGCGGTCGATAAGGCGATGGAGCGCGCGCAGAAAGCGCAGAAAGACGCAGCGCAGGGCCAGACCGGACTCTTCGGGCTCTTCGACGAGACGCCCGCACACGGGCAGAACGGCGGTCGCAGCGGCGACGACCTGCCGCGCGTACCCGACTGGGAAGAAAGCGAGCGGTTGGCCAATGAAAAAGAGGTGCTGGGCTTCTTTGTATCGGGCCATCCGCTCGACAAATATGCGGAGAAGCTGCGCAATCTAACCGGCGTGATCACGGTGGCTGAAGCCCTCGAGCGCAAGCCGCCGGAGCGCCGCTGGAGCAAGGACTCCGACCCTGCCGATGAGATTCAGGTCGCAGGCATCATGCACGGCCTCCGCGTGCAGAAGACGAAACGTGAAGGCAAGCTCTACGCGCAGGGCGCGCTTGAAGACGCCACCGGGAAAATCGAGCTCGTCTGCTTTCCGCGCGACTACGAGCGTCTTTCCGCGCAGCTCAAGATCGAGGCGCCGGTCCTTGTGCGCGGCACAATCACTGGCGATGAGGATTCAGCGCCCAAGATATCCATCAACAGCCTGATGGCGCTCGAAGAGGTGCAGGTAAAGCTACCCGCGGGCATCCGCATCCGCATCAACCTTGATCGCGCCACGGAAGAAATGTTCGCCGGCCTCAAGAGCGCCGCCGACGCCGCGCCGGGCCCCGGCAAGGTAATGCTGCAGCTTGAGCGCAAAGGCGAGTACGCCGTCATCCTCGAGCCCGAAGGCATGAGCGTAACCGCCGACCGCGGCTGGGTGGAGCGCGTGGAAGAGCTGATAGGCAAGGGCACAGTACAGGCCGTGGGATAAGAAATCAGCACTGGCAGTCTGCGCAAACGGGAACAAATCGCACTTGCCTGGACGAGGATCGCGTGCAATATCGCCAGCTTGGTAACGGCCCACTCACGGTTTCTGAGCTGAGCTTCGGCACCTGGCTCACCGTAGCCGGCGGCATCGCGCGCGAGCAGGCCATCCGCTGCATTCACGCGGCGCTCGACCACGGCATCACGCTTTTCGACACCGCCAACCAGTACGGCGCGGGCGAAGCGGAGCGCCTGCTGGGCGAAGCGTTGCGCGCTTATCCCCGAAACAAATATCTGATCGCCACCAAGCTCTATTTCCCTGTCGGCGATGACCCGGATCATGGTCTCTCCGCCGCGCAGATCGAAAAACAACTGGATCGCTCGCTGCAGCGTTTGGGCGTCGATTCCATCGACCTTTACCAGTGCCACCGCTACGACAAGGAAACGCCTCTCGAAGAAACCATGCAGGCGCTGAATCGCGCCGTAGAAGTGGGCAAGGTGCGCGCCATCGGATTCAGCGAGTGGACGGCCGAGCAGATCGAAGCCGCAGCGGCGATTGCGGGCAACGAGCAGTTAGTTCCCTTCTCGTCGAGCCAGCCGCAGTACTCCATGCTGTGGCGCAAGCCAGAGGGTGCGGTATTCGCGGCCTGCGCGCGCCACGGCATCGGCAATCTCGCATTTTCTCCTCTCGCGCATGGAGTGCTCACCGGAAAGTACACACCCGGCGAGCCGCCGCCCCCAGGCAGCCGCGCTGCCAGCGAGCAGATGAACATGTTCATGGAGACCGCGGGCCGGCATTACCGGTCGAACGATCTGCTCGCAGCCGTCGAGCAGTTGAAGCCCATCGCAGCAGACCATGGCCTGACCATGGTGCAGATGGCGCTGGCGTGGGTGCTGCGCCGGCCGGAAGTTGCTTCGGCAATCATCGGCGCATCGCGCCCCGAGCAGATCGAGCAGAATGTGCGCGCAGTCGGCGTAACCCTGCCGGCCGAAGCACTCGACCGCATCGACCAGGCCCTCAGCGCAGTCGCCGTGCGCGAGTAAGTGCTACGTCTATAGCATTTTCGGAATTACTGGAGACCGAAAGCACGCCCCTCAAGTGGCTTTTTCATCAGGAAAAAGCCACCTTTCACGGCTCTCAAAAAGTCTACGTGTATTCCGAAAATGCTCTAAAAACAGCAAAGCCGGAGACGTTGCATCTCCGGCCCCACTCGAAATCAATCAGCGCAAATGGATCTAAGCGGCTAGCTCAATGCCGCACAGATGCACGACGATTCCCAGTTCCGCGAGCATCGCGGCCTTGGTTGCGAGCGCTTTGTCAGCGGCCTCCGCTGAAGTCGCATAGGCCACGTTGAGATGGTTGGCGCGATGCCGGGCCATCATCTGGTTCTGGCTCACGCCATGCAGCACGGCGTGCATGATCGGCCACTGCGACGTGGTCTCGCGCCAGCGCCGCTCCGTCTCCTCCGCCGGAAGCGACACAGCCGTGGCGCGGCCCAGGTCGGCATGCAGCTTGCCGCCTTCCACAAACACGCGGCTCCATACAATCTCGCCCGGCTTGCTGATTCCTTTGAGCGACCCTCCGCCCAGCGGGAAATACATCGCCGGCTGCCGCTCGCTCTTTGCGCCTGCGTAGCCGCCCACAAAATGATTCGCCGGCGCCGCGCCGGAAATCTGGAAGACCCACACAAACGTGTCGAGCCCTTCACCCTTGTAGTGATCGCCCCAGCGCACATCGTGCAGCGTCGTCGAGGGGTCGAGTCCCAGCGCGTTCCAGCAGCGGTTAGTCACCAGCGCATCCACTCCGGCACACTCGTCCACTTCATTGAAGTGCACCAGCGGCCCGCCCGCATAAAGCTCTTCTTGCGTGCCCTGGGCAAACACCGGAGGACGGTCGGCGTTATTCAAAAGCCCCTCGGCCAGATCGGAGGCAGGCGTCATGTCCTTCAATCCCTGCTGGTACTGGATGCCCACCGCGTCGCAGCCAAACTCCTTGGCAATGCGCACGGCGGCGATGTACATCCTGCACTGCTCGAGCACCTGATCGACCGTGAGCTGGCTCGCGGGGTCGGTGCCGAAGTCGAACTTCATGCCCTTCCCGACCAGCCATTCGTACACACCGTGCGCCTCCTCGTCGCTCACCGTGCGCATTTTGGCAACCAGCGCAGACTGGCTCAGCCGCGCCTTGAAAATTCCCGCGGGATTCATTAGCTCGTCGTCGATGATGGCGTTGTACATGCCCATGCAGCCTTCGTCGAAGACGCCCAGAATGGCCTTGCGATGCTTCAGCTCGGCCGCCAACTGCACGCCCAGCTCCGCGCTGCCGGCGGACAGCTTGCTCTTGTCCAGCGCGCGAACGTGCGAGAGATCGTGCGTGATAACGCCGTCGCGGAGCCATTCGTCCAGCGCGTTCAAAAAGAACTGGTCGGTAAAGTCGCGGCTCCAGATGGACGAAAATTTCCTGCCCGCCTTGATCAGCGAGCCGTTCAGATTCAACAGGCCCACCAGTCCCGGCCATTGCCCCGACCAGTTGGCCACGGTAAGAATCGGGCCTTTGTGGCTGCGCAGACCGGGAAGAACATGATGGCTGTACTGCCACGCGGCCGTGGCAAACACCAGCTTGGCCTTGGGATGAATCTTCATGAAGACGTCCATGCCGCGGCGCTGCGACGAGATAAAGCCGTGCTTTTCCTGCTCGCTATACGCGTGGGCGCGAATCAGCTTGTAGCCCTTCTGGGCAAACGCCGCAGTCAGCTTTTCTTCCATGTCGCGCTGCGCCGGCCAGCACGCCTGGTTGGCTGAAAGGCGCAAATCACCGCTGCAGATCAGCAGCACCTCATCTGCCTTCGGCTTCTTGATCCGTGGTTTCTTCACCGCCATCTCTATTTTTTCCCCTCGTTAACGTAATCGTTTCCGCCAACATGTCATATTACACCCTTGGAGCGCCTTTGGGCTTCGCGCACATACGCTTTCTCACGCGATCCTGTGAATTGCTGACCGGCTTCAGGCCATGTACAATCCCGCTGTTCCGCAGGGAGGAATTTCTACATGTCTGAAGTCTCCGGCCGCAGCGTCACCGCCACAGTTGGGTGCGCACTGCGCCGCTCGTTCATCTTCGCAATCCTTCTTCTTGTATCTCTCGGCTCGCGGGCCATCGCACAGCCCAATGCTCAACCGGATGCAAATACCGCTTCGCCGCTGGCCACGCTGCGGCCGGGTCACCCAAGGCTCATTATTCTCGACTCGGACATGCCCGCGATCAAGCGTGCAGTCGCCGGCGATCCCTTCATCAAGGCGTGGTATCGGCAACAGCTCGGCATCGGCGAAAAGCTGCTCAGCACTCCGCCGGACGTCTACGTGATCGGCGGCGACGAACACACGCTGCTGGCCACATCGCGCGACATGGAGGGCCGCATCTTCACCCTCGCCGGCCTCTATCGCATCAACGGCGACAAGCGCTTCGCCGGCCGCGCTACCCAGGAGATGCTGGCCGCCGCCGCGTTTC
>JBAUCP010000626.1:0-5142 GCA_049677625.1 Occallatibacter sp.
GAACGCCTTTTTCGAAAGGCCCAGGCGCAGGCCGACGATGTCGGTGTAGAGGACGGGAGTGATTTCAGGGTAATTTTGCAGTTGCAGACCGACCGACTGGTCGCCGATCGACACGATTCTTCCAACCAAGGCTATGCCGTTCGCTTCTTCGACGCAGATCCAGCTTCCCACTCCGCGCTTGACGATCCGCGCTTGAACGGTTGCAGGATCCAGGGGTTTGGGTCTGGCATTTACGATTGCGGGCGCCAACAGAACACACACCAGCAATATGCCGGTACACCGCTTCAACCTGTTCATTTCAGGCTCCTTATCATCTTCCTGTTAGCAAAGACGGAGTCCCGCGAGAATAGTTTCGCAAACTCAAAAAGAAATGCGTGGCCGAGCCTTGGACGGATTCGTCCGCGCGGTCGGGATGGATAAGTCCCAAGTGCGGGCCTGGAGGCCCGCAGGACAGCCGGTCTCCCACCCCAGAAAGCCAAAAGCGGGCTTGCTGGGGACCCCGGACTAGAGACCGGCGCTACGCAGAGACCGGCGCTACGCGTAGATGCCGCGCTGGCGAATCGTAAACGCTACGCGGTCGATGGCCAGCATGTAGGCGGCGATGCGGTTGTTCACGTTGTGCGCTTCGGCGTAGCGGACGACGTCGTCGAAGCTTTCGCGCAGGATGGTCTCTAGCTGCTCGTTGACGTTGGCTTCCTTCCAGAAGTATCCCTGCCGGTCCTGCACCCACTCGAAGTAGCTGGCGGTGACGCCGCCGGCGTTGGCCAGAATGTCGGGCACGATGAAGATGCGCTTGTCGGCAAGAATCTCATCCGCAACCGCAGTGGTAGGCCCGTTGGCGCCTTCAACCACGATACGCGCCTTGATCTTGTCGGCGTTGCGGCTGGTGATCACGTTCTCAGTCGCGGCGGGGATGAGAATCTCGCAGTCGGAGATCAGCAGCTCCTCGCTGGGCAAGGCCTCTGCGCCGGGAAACGACAGGATCGACTCGTTGCGGTATTTGTATTCGACCAGTTGGCCGATATCGATGCCGTGGGGATTGAAAAGGCCGCCATCCTTCTCGGCGATGCCGACGATCTTGTAACCACGCTCCTGCATGAGGCGCGCGGCGTTCGAGCCCACATTGCCAAAGCCCTGGATGATGACGCGGCAGCCTTCCCTGGCCATGCCGAGATAGCGCAGGCTCTCATCGCAGACCACCTTCACGCCGCGGCCCGTGGCTTCAAGCCGGCCGCGTGAGCCGCCCATATCGAGCGGCTTGCCGGTCACCACGCTGGTCACCGTCTGGCGCATGTGCATGGAGTAGGTGTCCATGATCCATGCCATGGTCTGCTCGTTGGTGTTCACGTCGGGCGCGGGAACGTCCTTCTCCGGGCCGATGAACTCGATGATCTCCGAGGTATAGCGCCGGGTCATGCGCTCCAGCTCACTGCGGCTCATGGATTTGGGATCGCAGATCACGCCGCCCTTGGCGCCGCCGAAGGGAATGTTTACGACCGCGCACTTCCAGGTCATCCAACTGGCCAGGGCGCGCACTTCGTCCAGCGTCACGTCGGGCGTGTAGCGGATGCCGCCCTTGCACGGGCCGCGGGCGATGGAGTGCTGCACCCGGAAGCCGGTAAACATCTCGATCCGGCCGTCGTCCATGGTGATGGGGAAATGGACGATGATCTCCCGCGAGGGCGAACGCAGCACCTTCCATAGGCCCTGGTCGAGGTTGAGCTTGCGCGCCGCAAAGTCGAAGCGCGCGCTCTGCGCCTCCCATGGATTGATCTCCTGATCCAGACTCACTGTGTTTTCGATCGGCATGCGGTTTCTCCAACTTCCTCTTAACTTCTTTTTATCCGTCCGCGGACGGAAGTGGCTCCGAGTTATTCTACCGGCAAACTGCGTGGGAGGCGGAAGACTGCATCCAAAATTCCGGATGGGGGCGAAAGATCTCTCGCCTGTCTGCCCGGCTACGGCGTTCAAATCCGGGAGGATGGGCCGCGCGGCCAAGCCCCTGTGGGCCCAGGTAGTATCCTAATCTGGCGTCAGCATTCCCTCAGGGGCTAGGCAGTGTTTGGTGAATCGAACAGGCTTCGATGAGGCGAGCAAAAACATACCTCAGGGGCTAAAGCCCCGTACCTTCTAAATGCTTTATCGGCACGGCTGAAGCCGTGCCCTTTCAAAACAATTAAACGACCATTTGTGTGGCGGACACCACTAGAATCTGACTGGGCTGCTGGTCTTGTTTCGATACACTGGATGCTGTGAAGCCCAACTATCCAGTCCAGCCCAGCCGCAAGGAGTTCCTGGCGCTCGCCAAGGAACACACGCTCGTTCCTGTTTGCCGCACGCTCGCCGCCGACCTGGAAACACCGGTCTCGGCCTTTCTGCGCGCGGCCTGGGGCGAGCGCGAGTGCTTTCTGCTCGAGTCGGTCGAGGGCGGCGAGCAGTTGGGCCGGTACACATTCATCGGGCTCTCGCCTTTCAAGCGCATCGTGGCGCGCGGGCGGCAAATCGCCATCACCGAAGGCAAAAAGACCACGCGCATGGAAGGCGATGTCTTCGAGGTGCTGCGGCAGGCGCTCAGCGGACACAAGCCGGCGCGGCTGCCAGGGCTGCCTCCGTTTACCGCGGGCGCGGTGGGCTACTTTGCCTACGACGCAGTGCGGCAGATCGAAAAGCTGCCGGAGACAGCCAAGGACGAGCTCGGCATTCCGGACGCCTGTCTGCTCTTCTTCGACGAGGTGCTGGCCTTCGACCATGTGCGCAAGGAGATCTGGCTGGTGGTGACGGCCGATGTGACCGGCGGCAAGGCCGGCGCGGCCTATGAGCGCGCCGTCACGCGGCTCAACAGGCTCGAAAAGCGGCTGGCGCAGCCGTTGCCCAAGCTCGGCAACAGCAAATCCGGCAGGCTGAAAGTGAAATACCGGACGCCGAAGAAGGATTACCTCGCGGCGGTCGCGCGGACCAAGGAGTACATTGCCGCGGGCGACGTGTTTCAGGCAGTCATCTCGCAGCGCTTCGATGTGGAGCCGGAGGTGGACAGCTTCCAGGTCTATCGCGCGCTGCGCACGGTGAACCCCAGCCCGTACATGTTCTTCCTGCGCTTCGCGCCCGAAGAGGCCTTGAATGCTCCTCGCGGAAAAGCAAGCAAATCGTTGAAGAAACGCCCGCAGGCGATTGAATTGGCAGGGTCTTCTCCGGAGCTGCTGGTGCGCGTGCACCAGGGCAAGGTGGAGTACCGGCCGATCGCCGGCACGCGGCCGCGCGGCGCCAGCGAGGCGGAAGACGACGCGCTGGCCGCGGAGATGATGCACGACGAAAAGGAGCGCGCCGAGCACGTGATGCTGGTGGACCTGGGCCGCAACGATGTGGGCCGCGTGAGCCGGTTCGGCAGCGTGAAGGTGGACAAGCTCATGTTCGTGGAGCGCTACTCGCACGTGATGCACATCGTGAGCTCGATCGAGGGGCGTCTGCGGCCGGAGCTGACCGCGGTGGACGCGCTGCGCGCCTGCTTTCCTGCGGGCACGCTGAGCGGCGCGCCCAAGGTGCGGGCCATGGAGATCATCGAAGAGCTGGAGCCGGCGCGTCGCGGCGCCTACGGCGGCGCAGTCCTCTACGCTGACTTCTCCGGCAATCTGGATTCCTGCATAGCCATCAGGTCAATGCTTTCGATCGGCGGCAAAGGCTACGTGCAGGCCGGCGCAGGCATCGTGGCCGACTCTGTGCCCGAGCTCGAGCATCAGGAGTCGATCAACAAGGCGCAGGCGGTGATTCGGGCCATCGAGCGGGCGCGGGGATTGTAGGGGTCAGGTTTCAGGGGTCAGGGGTCAGGTCTCAGTGATCAGCGATCAGGCCTCTATGACTCGCCGCCGAATATTTTGCGGAAGAAATGCCCGATCCTGGTAAAGACGCCGGGCTTTTTCTTCTTTGCGGGCTCGGGCGGAGCAGTTTGGGGAGCCGGAACCGGCGTTGTGGCCGCGGGCTGCGGCGAAAGCGTCGCCGTTTGCGCCGCTTGGTCCGTGCCCATATAAACCAGCGGCGGCGCGGCCTGCGATGAAGGCGGGCTGGGCTGCTGGGGCGCGGCCTTAGGCGCTGGAGTGGGCGCAAGGCCTTCGCTTTGCGCCAGCGGAAATTCGTTGGCCGCGGGACTGGCGGGCACAGCCGGGCAGCCGCATGGTTCTTTCTCCTCGTCGACAACCTCGCGCAGGCTGCCATGCTGGAACATCACGCGCTGGCCGGGCTGCACGCGGTAGAGGCCGCTGTCAAAGAGACTGGTGACCACGACGTAGGGCGCGTTCGCGCCGGAATTGTCGATGCACGTGTCGCCGCCGTCTCCCAGCCTGATCTTGAGCTCCGAGGAGCCCGGCCCGCCGATGAGGATGCGGAAGTCAGGGGTCATCACGACGTCGGCGTTGCGGCCGATGGCAAAGCTGGTCTCGATGGCGCCGTGATCGATGGCCATGAGCAGTCCGGGGGTCTCGCCCGCGGGCACGCTTGAATCGGCTGCGAGCTTGACGGTGGTGGAGGCGCAGATGAGCAGCGTGCCGCGATAGGGCAGCGTGACCTGGGCAGTACCCGCGCCGGCGGTGATGGTTCCGCTGGAGGCGATGTAGGCGCGGCCGTTCCACACCTGCAGCGCGCCGGTGACCAGGCTCGCGGCGCCACGGATCTTGCTGTCGAGCGGGACGATCGCGATGGGCGGCGTGATGAACGACGGCGCGTCAGATGATGTTGATGTGTTGGACGATGCGCCGCTCGCGGCAGTGCTTTGGCCCGATGCCGGCGGCGCGGAAACCGGTGCGGGTGCCGCTGCCGGAGCCGGCGGAGTGGCTTGGGCGGCGAGCAGTAATGGAACAAACAGCAAAGCGGCGAAGGCCGCGCGATGCGGGCATACGCGGGACGTTGAGCAGCGGCGCGGCATCGCTGGCATGGGTCTACATCGAGAGAAAGTTGCGAATCATCTGGTGGCCGCCATCCGTGAGCACGCTCTCGGGATGAAACTGCACGCCCTCAATGGGCAACGTGCGATGGCGCAGGCCCATGATCACCGTCCCGTCTCCGCTGGACTCGGAGGTGCGGGCCGTCACCGCGAGTGCAGCGGGCAGCGACTCCTCGGCGACGATGAGCGAATGATAGCGGGTGCAGGTGAGC
>JBAUCP010000627.1:0-7855 GCA_049677625.1 Occallatibacter sp.
CCGCACGAGCCGCGATGCGCCCGGCTTCGCCCTGCCGGCGCAGAAGATCATTGCGCAAATGGACCGCGACCTGGCCGTCGGCGACATTCTCACCATGGACCAGATCGTGAACAAGTCCACGCTGAGCACCAGCTTCAACGCCACGCTGTTCGCAGCCTTCGCAGTGCTCTCTTTGCTGCTCGCGGCCGTCGGCCTCTTCGGTGTGCTCTCTTACATCGTGGCCCAGCGCACCAGTGAGATCGGCATCCGCATTGCGCTCGGCGCGCAACGCGTGCAGGTGCTGCGCCTCATGCTGGCTGACGGCCTGCGTCCCGCGCTCTTAGGCCTCATCCTCGGCCTGGCCGCCAGCGCCGTCGCGGTGCGCCTCATCCGCTCCATGCTCTACGACACGCAGTCCCTCGACCCCGCAGTCTTCGCGTCCGTTGCGGGGGTCCTGCTGCTGGTCGCAGCCCTGGCCTGCATGGCGCCCGCCTGGCGCGCCTCGCGCCTTGACCCCATGCAGGCGCTCAGAACCGAATAACCGGAGGAAACACACATGCGTTTGTTTACGCAATTGCGAATGCGGATCGGGATGCTGTTCGAGCGCCGCAAGGCTGCCGCGCAACTCGACGACGAGCTGCGTTTCCACCTCGACCGCCAGATCGAAGAAAATCTTGCTGCCGGCATGAGCGCGAGCGAAGCTCGCTATGCCGCCCTGCGCAGCTTCGGAAACCCAACCCTGCTGCGCGACCAGACCCGCGCCACCTGGAGCTGGAGCTGGCTCGAATCGCTCCTGCGCGATGTGCGCTACGGCGTGCGCACGCTCCGCCGCACGCCGGGCTTTGCCCTCGTGGCCATCGCGGTCATCGCGCTCTGCATTGGCGCCAGCACCTCGCTCTTCACCATCGTACGTTCGGTGCTGCTGCGCCCGCTTCCCTTCCGCGACCCGGCGCGTCTGGTCATGATCTACGAGCACTTCCGCGCCCCGCAGCTCAACCTGCCCAGCTTCAATTACAATCCCGTCGCCCCCGCGGATTATTTCGACTGGCGCGCACACACCAACGGCTTTGAGGACATGGCTGTCTGGCGTTGGGCGCAGTTCAACCTGACCGGCGTGCGCGGCGACCTGCCCGAACAGGTGAACGCGGCCGGCGGGAGCTGGAACCTGTTTCCGCTCCTGGGGGTCGACGCGGCCATCGGACGCACCTTCACCTCCAGTGAAGATCGTCCCGACGGAAACGTCGTCCTGCTGACGTGGAATCTCTTCGAGCGGCGCTTCGGTGGGGATGCGTCGATTGTCGGCAGGCAGATCCATCTCGACGGGAAGCCCTACGTGGTGGTGGGCGTGCTCCCCAAGTGGTTTACCTATCCCGACGCGAGCATGCAGGTCTGGGTTCCGTATGCGTCCGGGATGCCGCCGGCGGTCCTCGAGCATCACGACTTTCACTTCAGCCGCGTGGTGGCGCGGCTGCGGCGGGACGTCCGCCTGGCCAGCGCCATCAGCCAGGTCGATGCCCTGCAATATCGCATGCACATGCAGTACCCCGGCGCGCCGGTCGCGGAAGACGCCGTCTCCCGCAGCATGAAAGAAGACCTGGCCAACGACGTGCGCAAACCGCTGCTCCTGCTGATGGGCGCCGTCGGCTGCATGCTGCTTATAGGCTGCCTCAACGTGGCCAACCTTCTAGTTGCCCGCGCCGCTGCGCGGCAACGGGAGGTGGCCATCCGCGGCGCCCTGGGCGCGCGCCGTTGGACGCTGGTGCGCGAGCAGTTGATCGAGAGCCTGCTCATCTGCCTTGCCGGCGGCGCGCTCGGCGTCCTGTTTTCGTTCACCGCTACGCGCTGGCTCGCGCACGCCTGGAAAAATCTCCCCACCGCGCAATCCATCCACGTCGATGGCGCCGTGCTGGCCTTCGCCTGCGCTCTGGTTCTGGCCGCGGCGCTGCTCGCCGGACTGCTTCCGGCCATCTCTTCCACCGCAAGATCGGTCTTCGCCACGCTGCAGGCCTCGGCGCGCACCACCAGCGCCAGCCTGGGCCGGACCACGCTGCGCAAGGCGCTGCTCACGGTGGAGATCTCCGTCACGGTGGTTCTCCTCATCGCTGCCGGGCTTCTGCTCAAGAGCTTCGCCCGCCTGCGCACCACCGATGTGGGCTCAGTCACCGCCAACATCCTCACGCTCGACTTTAGCCTGCCCGCGCAGCAATACTCGACCCAGGAGAAGAAGAACGCCTTCAATGAAGCGCTTCTTGCGCGTGTGCGCGCCCTGCCCGGCGTCCGCGCCGTCGCTCTCGGCTCCGAGCTTCCCGGTGCGGGCTACGGCGGCGACGATATCTTGTCCGTCGTCGAGCATCCCCCGCTCCCGCCCGGCGCCTTGCTGCCCGACGCGCTCAACCGCATCGCCGATCCCGGCTACTTCCAGGCTCTCGGCATTCCGCTCCTGCGCGGCCGCTTCTTTACCCCGGACGATCGCGGCGACCACGGCCAGAAGATCATCGTCAGCCGACAGCTCGTGGAAAAATACTTCCCCGGCGAGAACCCTATCGGCAAGCACCTCAACATTCCCGCATGGGACGATCCCGGCAGCCCGCCCAACAGTTATGAAGTGGTGGGCGAAGTGGGCGATACGCTCTGGCAGGTGGGCCGGCCCGTCATGCCCATGATGTACACGCCCGCCCTCGTCGAGAGTCACAACGGCGCGGGATTTGCGCTCGCCGTGCGCACCGACTCCGATCCGCTCGCCGTCTCCGTTCCGGTGCAGAAGCAGATCGCCGCGCTGGATCCCGGCCTGCCTGTCTCCCACGTGCTCGCCATGGACCAGGTCATCGGCCAGTCCCTGGGCAGCGCCAGCCTGAGCGCTACGCTCGTTCTCGCCTTCGCCGTACTCTCTCTGGTGCTGGCATCGGTCGGTCTCTACGGGGTTCTCTCTTATCTCACCACGCAGCGCATGTCGGAGATAGGCATCCGCATCGCCCTTGGCGCGCAGCGCGAGCAGGTCCTGCGCCTCATGCTGGCCGACGGCCTGCGCCCAGCACTCATCGGCCTCGTCTTCGGCCTCGCCGCCAGCGCAGCCACCGTGCGCCTCATCCGCTCCATGCTCTATGAGACACAGCCGCTCGACCCCGCCGTCTTCGCATCCGTCGCCGCCGCGCTGCTCGCCGTCGCAGCGCTGGCCTGCATTGTCCCCGCCTGGCGAGCCTCACGGCTCGATCCCATGCAGGCGCTCAGAACAGAATAGGCGCGGCGGAATCTCCGCCACGCCTATTCTGACTTTCCCGAGTTGAGCTCGAAGTTACTCCGTTACCGGCTGCGGAGGCAGCGCCTTTTGCGACTTCAGATGCGGAGCGCCAGGCGGAGCCGGCGGCTTGGGTGCGGCCGGC
The DNA here is from genome assembly GCA_049677625.1 of Occallatibacter sp. Taxonomy (GTDB): domain Bacteria; phylum Acidobacteriota; class Terriglobia; order Terriglobales; family Acidobacteriaceae; genus Telmatobacter. The sequence goes on from JBAUCP010000627.1 coordinate 3,360, forward strand.
GCGCTGGCCGTGGGAGGCGCGGATGGAAACGCCGACCCACGCTTGATTCCCAGGTCACCGTTGTCGGAGCTCAGGTAAATCGTCGGCCCGCCGGACCCGATCTTCCCACTCACCGTCTTGTCTTCGTCACCGCTCACCGTCAGGCCAAAGTCGGTCACAATATCCCCGTTGTGCGTGTGCCCGTCCACGGTGCCGTTGGCATTCGGCGGCAACGTGATCTCCACATCGCCCTTGCTGTTTTTGGCCTCCACGGCATACGAACCCGCCGGTTCCACGGAGATGCGCCCGTCGCGATCCTCGACATAGCTGTCGCCGTAGATCTGGCTCAGGTCCACGTCTTTCGCGTGCGTCGTCACGTGAACGCCGCCCTCGGCCTCGGTCACCCGCAGGTCGTCGGAATCGAGTGTCAAATCGCCGGGCAACTGCGCCACTTCGATGTCGGTGACGGAGGTGTGCAGCTTCACCCGGCCGGAGACGCTTTCAACATGCACTTCACCGAAGATCTCTCCGCTCAGAGTCAGCTCGCCCTTGATCTCCGAGAGAGTCAGGTCGTTGCAGTCGCCGTCCGTGGTCACATTGCCATTGATCTCGTGCGCTGAAAAATCGTGCTTGCCGCCCGAAAAATGCATCTCCACCGGCCCGGTAATCGTGTTCAGTTGGGTGTCTCCGTGCGGCACGGTGACTGCCACTCCGGCGCCCAGCCCGGCCGCGGTCACGTCGCCGTGGCCTGCATTGATGGTCACCTTTGCCGTCTTCGGAACGGTCACCGTCAGGTTCACGCGCCCTTTGTCGCTCCCGTCTGACTTCACCAGCACTGCGTTGCCGCTCACGTTCACGTGCGCCGCCTCAGCCGACCAGATATTCTTGGCGTCATTATCGGAGCCGGCAAAGGCCACTTCATGCGCCTGCACCGCAATGTTCGGCCCGTCGCTCGCCGTCACGCTTATATCCCCGCGCGGATTCTCGATATCCACCGTCGCATCGGCTGGAATCTGCGTGTTCAGCACCTGCTGGTCGCTGTCGTGCTCCGGCTGTCCAAACGAGTTAAAGAAATCTGCGTTATCGCCGCTCCACTCGTTGACCCACGGTCCCATGTGGTGCCATCCGGTGGATCCCAAGCCCAGAAAAGTCAGCAGGATGAGGATGCCCACAAAGTTCCCGCTGCGCCGCACCGGCGTTTGCCGCCGCATGTCCAGCGCCCACTCGCCCAGCAGAGCCAGCCCGGCGCCGATCAGCATGAGCGGCCACCAGCGCGCATACCAGGCCCAGAAGTCAGCCGCCGCAATGTGTCCCGACATCACCAGCAGCGCCACCACGCCAACCGCAATCAGAATCAGTGGCCCCACCATGGATGGGACGCGCGGCCCATACGCGCCCACGTAGCCGGCCTTCCAAACATGCCGCTGGGCCTTCCATGCCTCGCGCTGCGCCCGCCATGCCGCGCGCTGCTGCTCGCGGTACACGCGCCACTGCGTCTTCGGGTCGTAAGGAGGCATATTGGGAGGTGTGCTCATAGCTGTCCTCCATTCGGAGCATTTCCAAAATCATTCGTGCTCGAAGGCACAATCGCGGTTCCCGGCGGCGCCGTCTGTTGCGTCCCGCCGCCAGGCGCACCCGGCCCTGCGCCAGGGTAAGGCGCTCCCGGGTAAGGAGCGTCCGGATAGTAGTCATCCGCAGCCAGCGCCGCTCGCTCAGCCAGCAGCAGCACGCCAATCAGAATCAACAGCAGCGGCCAGAACAGGTGCCAGAAATTTGGAACCGCGCCCGACTGATGCAGCAGCTCCACCACTCCGATCAACAGCAAAATAGCTGGTCCGCGCAGTCGGCGAATCAAGATATAGCGGTTCATTTCGGCCCTCCTTGCGAGTCCTGGAAGCGCCGCACCACCAGCCATACGCCCAGCCCGATCAATATCAGCGGCCATGTAAGGTCAAACACCTTGCCTGAGAACAAATCCAGTTGCCCCACCAGAAACAGCAGTCCCAGCGCAATCAGGATCACTGCGCCAACCGGCTCCTTCCGCCTCCAGTAAACCGGCGGCACCGGCGGCATTCCCGGCGCGCCCGGATTCGGATACCCCGCCCCCGGCCCGGCTCCCGGCATCGCCCCCGGCCCCTGAAACGGAGCCTGCCAAGGCGCTTCCTGATAAGGAGGTTGCCCACCCTGCGGCGGATACGGACCTTGATACGGCGCCTGATATGGCCCTGCCTGCCCGAAACCCGGACTTGCATTCGGATTTACCGCACCCGGCGGCGGATTCTGCCCGCGTCCCCCCGGATTCAGCCAGTTGCTGATCTCGTTCAGTCCCAGCGGATCGGGCAGCGGCTGCCCGTCGCGCCGCGCCTTGGCCACGTGGTATGCCTCGAACGACTGGTAAATAACCCATGCAGCGATGAAGAGCCCGAAGATTCCGAAGTGGCTGGCCGTGCTGACCAGGATGGCGAAGATAAACACATGCACGAAGCCCTTCAGGAACTGGCCGTTGTACATGGCGCCCACGCCGGGAATGACGCCCAGCGCCGCGGCTACCGCCGGATTGGGCCCACTCGCGTAGCTGCCCGTAAAGGGTGTCTGCACGCTGTGCCACGAGGCCCAGCAGGGCTCGCACAGAATCTGCCCTCCCGGCGCGGTCTTCACGCACGCGCTGCACAGCGCCTTGCCGCAGTTCTGGCAATAGGCGGTCGCGCTTACGCCGCTATGGTTTACGCAGTCCATATCCTGCTCCTTTCCCGAGTTGCCTTTGCGGAGCCGCCGGAATGCGCGGTCAGGTTTCTGTAAGTCAGCGAAGCCTCAATATAGTCGCCGTAATTATCGGAGTCCGGACTGGCCGACCGCTGCGGAGGGTCCACACGCGACCCTCCATCCTTGCGCGGCGCCGTCTGTTTTGACTCGCCGGGAGCAGCCGGCTGGGCATTGTTCTGGCCGCCGTTGGTTTCGCCTTCGGTTGTCGTCCCGCGCAGCTCCCGCATCTTCGATTCCACCTCGTACACAAAGCGCAGGTGATCGTAGTAGCGGATGATCGGCACCGACGCCATGGTCAACTGCCGCTCCATGAACGAGCGCACGGCCGTCGGCCGCAGATCGGAGAACCGCACGCTGGTCAGCCGCACACCGGTCATATTCAACGTGAGCGCGATCGAAAAGAACGCCATGGCCGCCGTCATCAACAACCGCGGCTCGGCAAAACGGCGGACGAAACCCATGAACCCCGGCCTCTGCCATGCCGGAATCGCCATCTGCGGCAGGGGCAGAACATTTCCCTCGGCCGCCAGCCCAAATTCGTCCGGATGTACCAGGCCCGCATGTCCAGGGCCCGTATGGGCCAGTATCTTGTCCACGAGCCCCGCCGGAACCTCAGGCTCCGGCGAGAGAAACTCCAGCCACTCCCGCCCCTTGCGCGCCTCATCGAATAGCGCCGTGCAAGCCTGGCAGGTGGCCATGTGCGCGGTAAACGTTGCCTCGTCTTCAGGCTGCAGCAGCCCGTCGAGCGCATCCGCTAAAAGGGTCTCCCACTGCCCGCAGGCTGGAGAGCTCGGAATGTGTGTGCGCTCTGTCATGGTTTACATCACCTCCCGTTTATTACGTTCCAGCAGCCGCGCAAGTTCCGCGCGTCCTCTGCTGATGCGGGACTTGACCGTCCCCTCGGGTATGCCCAGCACCTGGGCGATCTCCTTGTAGTCCATATCCTGCAAATCCCTTAAAATCACCGCCTCGCGCAACTCCACGGACACGCGCGCCAGCGCATCCTGCACCATCCGGGCCAGCTCTTTTTGTGCCGTCAGGTCGTGTTGCGAGGGCCCCCGGGCGGTCAGCCGGTCAATCGGCTTGAGCTCCTCGACTGAATCCCAGCCCTCATCCAGGGAAGAGGTAGCCCGTTGATTCCGTGTACGCCGGAAGTTGTCCACCAGCAGATTCCGGGTCATGGTGGTGATCCACACCGGCAGGCTGCCGCGCCCGGAGTCGAAGCTGGCCAGGTTCGAGTAGATCTTCAGGAAGACATCCTGGGTCAGGTCTTCCGCGTCGGTGGCGTTGCCGGTAAACCGGTAGCAGAGCCCGTACACACGCTTATGATGCGTGCGGACCATCTCGGCCCACGCGCCGGAATCTCCGTTCATGCAACGGTGGACGATTTGGGACCAGTCGGTCTCCAGCTTGCCTGCCTCCACGCGTGTTGCCAGAACCCCTGGCGCCGCGGCCTTTTGCCCGCCGGCGATACCCCGGTTCCCAGCGATTCCCGGGTCTGTGGACCCATCGCGGCGGGCCGTGCCCGCTTCCGCGATGCCGGAACCCCACCACGCCGAAGGCGCAGTCCGCTCCACCGCAGGGGGCCGCACTGCCAGCCTGCGCGCCGGCTTCGGCTCGATCGCCAGCCCCACCATGCTCCAGCTTAATGTACCCACGCACTGCATGGGGCTCTATACGCGTGATCGAGAGGTTTGGTTCCAGAGTCGATTAAAGCTAGGTGTTTAGGGATCTCAACCGGGCACGAAAATGGG
>JBAUCP010000628.1:0-1560 GCA_049677625.1 Occallatibacter sp.
GCAGAGATTTTTCGGGGCCAGATTATTTGACCTGGTCTTTTCCGGGCTGCCAGAGATCAGTGAAAGCGGAAATCGAGTTTGAAGTTGTAGAGCCAGGGAATACGCGGGTCGATGTTTTCGCTCTGCAACCGCTGCGGTAAGTGCTCGTACTGTTCGCGCAAACGATCCGCATGCGGAGCATTGTAGTAGGTCACCACGATCGTATCGCCCGCCGTACGCACATCCCCATCCAAGCCCGCCAGCACTGCCTTGGCCAGATGCCGTGCGTCCCAGTGGGCCATCGGTTCTCCCAGGCGACGGCGGAACTGGTACAGCGCCGCTTGTGCCAGCAACGCCATCGTCAACTGAGCATAACGGATGTTGAGATTCAGCGTGCCCGCGCGGTCCCAGCCCAGGGCTTGGTGCGCGTTAAAGAACTCCTCCACATGCCAGCGCTGCGGAAAGTCGCGCGTCAGCGCCTCCACCTCATCTCGATCCGTGGTCGATAGAAACGCGCTGAACCGATAGTCGGTTGGCGTTTCACCCAGACGCTGCACGAACTGGTACAGCGGGCCTGACTGACTGCGCGCCATCTGGTAGGGCAGTTTGGCCGTGGCGTAACCGGCCCAGCGTCGGGTGAATTGTTCGGCGGGAATGGCCTGGAGCTTCCGTCGCAAGGAACGCTGGTTCTTCATCGGCACCAGCAGATCGAAGTGCGTCTGCGCGTGGATGTGATCGATCAACTCGGCCGTGAAATGCTCCAGATCGGCGAGCACCAGCACGTCGTCCGGCTGCGGTCCCAGAACCTCGGCGGCCAGAGCCAACAGTTCCTTGCTGGCGTCCGTCGCGGTGCGTGCGGAGGAAGCGATCGTGAAGCCGACGGGCTGGTGCGTATCGGGATCGAGCGCGAAGAAGGTTTGCAGCACCTTGTAGGGCCGCGACCGATCATTGTCCCGATAACGCCGCATCTGGCGTTTGCTGGCGCTGTAGATGCGGTGCGGGTCGATGGCCAAGAGTTTGCCGGCATAGTGCCCCGACGCGCGCCGGAGTTTGCCCAGGGCGGCTTGCAAGCGTAGGGCCTCGGCGACGGTATGGCCGGCCAGTAACTGGTGGATGGCCAGGTCGCTAGCGACAAACGGCAAGCCGTTCGCCAACTCGAAGCCGCGCTGACTGAGGGCGCGTTGCTGGCGCACGCCGGTGGTACACAAGGCGGCTTCATGCACCAATTGCAGGGCCAGGCGCGGCTCGACCTGGGAGCCGGCTTGACCACTCCAGCCGCACAGCAAGTCCCAGGTGCCCAGGCGCAGATGCTCGGGCAGCAGCAGCCACAGCCCGACCAAATTGCCGGAGATCTTGTCGGCCAACAGTTGACGGACGCCGCGTTCCAGGCTGGCGGGATCGCTGGGTTCACGGCGCGTGCGTTTCTTGGTGCGCTGGGTGTCGATGGTGAACTCACCCTTGGGCCGGCATTGGTAGAGTTTTTTTTTGAAGGCCGAAGTCTTCGATGACCCGATGCACACTGCGAATGCTGATGGGCCAGCCGCTCTGGGTGAGTTTCTGAGCGATGACCTCGGCAGAGGC
>JBAUCP010000629.1:0-2609 GCA_049677625.1 Occallatibacter sp.
ATTAACTTCGACCTGCCCAAGGTGGCCGAAGACTTCGTCCATCGCGTAGGCCGCACCGGCCGCGCATCGGCACGCGGCGTAGCCTCCACCTTCGCCGGCCCCGCAGAGCGCGGCGACCTGCGCAAGATCGAGCGCACGCTGTCGATCCAGATGAAGCGCTTTCGTGTCCGCTCGGTAACCGAAAACGCCGCGTAAAAGGCAGCTTCTAGCTTCTAGCCATTAGCTACTAGCCGGGTGCCCCACCTTCGCCGATGCGCGCATTATGCGCATCGGTTAAGGTGGGATACACCTATCTACAGCTTCTTATTGTCTCGATAGCTTTTTAAGGTTTCTATAGCTTTTTATAGCTTTTCCGTCGAACACCAATTGAACCCATCTCCAATCGCGTTGTGTTTCAATTGTGACGATGCGATTCCTCACGGCTCTTCTTCCGGCTGCTCTCCTGCTCCTGCCTGCCTCCTTCGCGCAGAATCCTCCCGCGCCGCGCGCATCCTCGACCTCGATCGCCATGTCGGATGCGGACCAGGCCGCGATGGCCGCGCAGGTCCGCGCCGAAGCGCTCTACGCCTGGAACGGCTACAAGCAATACGCCTGGGGACACGATGAGCTGAAGCCGCTGAGCAAGCAGCCCTTCGACTGGTATGGGCCGGGCCACTCGCTGCTGATGACCCCGGTGGACGCGCTGGACACGCTGGTGCTGATGGGGCTGAACCAGCAGGCCGACGAGGCGCGCAAGCTGATCGATACCCAGCTCAACTTCAACCAGGACATCTACGTCAAGGATTTTGAGATCACCATCCGGCTGATGGGCGGCCTGCTCTCCGGCTACCAGCTCACCGGCGACAAGCGCCTGCTGGAGTTGGCCGACGACCTGGGCCGGCGCATGCTGCCCATCTTCGACTCGCCCACCGGCATGCCCTATGAATATGTCAACCTGCGCACCGGCGCAGTGCGCGGCACGCGCAGTAATCCGGCCGAGATCGGCAGCCTGTTCATCGAGTACGGCATGCTGGCGCGGCTCACCGGCAGGCAGGAGTATTCGAGCAAGGCCAAGCGCGCGGTGGTCGAGTTGTACAAACGCAGCTCGCGCATCGGCCTGGTGGGCTCAGGCATCGACGTGGAAACCGGCGCGTGGACAGACTCTACTGCCGGCATCATGGGCGGCATCGACTCCTACTATGAGTACCTGCTCAAGGCTTCGATCCTCTTCGGCGACTCGGATTGCGCGCAGATGTGGCGCAAGAGCGAGATAGCCATCGACCAATATCTTTCCGACCCTATGCCGGGCAGCCTCTGGTACGGGCAGGCGGACATGAACACCGGCAAACGGACGCACACGTACTACGGCGCGCTGGACGCATTCTTCCCCGCGGTGCTGGCTCTCAGCGGCGACCTCGAACGCGGCGAGCGGCTGCAGGACTCGAGCTACCGCATGTGGACCCTGGCCGGCGTTGAGCCCGACCGGCTCGACTACTCCACCATGAAGATCGTCGGCCCGGCTTACCCTCTGCGGCCGGAGATCGTCGAATCCACCTACTACCTCTACCACTACACCCACGACCCAAAGTACCTGGCCATGGGCAAGACCTACTTCGACGCGCTCAAGAAATACTGCCGCACCGACGACGGCTACGCCTCCTTGGCCGATGTGCGCACCAAGCAGCAATCCGACTCCATGCCGAGCTACTTTTTTGCCGAGACGCTGAAGTATCTCTACCTGCTTTATGCACCCGATTCCACGCTGGACTTCGACGCAGTGATCTTCAACACCGAAGCACACCCGATGAAGCGGAATTTGGGGCTGAAGTAGGCATGATGCTGCGAAGGCATCAATCCACGGCTTTGGTCCCCATCTTTGCCGGCGCCGCCGAGCGCGACTACCGTCGAAAAATCGAGCGCACGCTATCGATCCAGGTGACGTGGCCCCGAGCTGGGTCGATAGGGATGGGGGCTGTGCAAGAAACCTTTGAACGCTATAAGCGGTGCACTGCGCTTGCAAGTGCTACGACGCTGTTTTGATGCTATCCTTCTGCGGCTCTAGTTGGGTGCTTTTATGATGTTGTAGTAGTTGTCATTAATACCATCGTAGGCGCAGGTCTTGTAGAACGTCAGATCTCCGTCAATCGAGCCGCAATGGATCACGTCGTCCGTGAAGCCTTGGGGCCCCTCCCAACTTACGTAAAACATAAAGTAGATTGAATTGGAAGCTTTCCGTAGGGCCCCCGCCTCATCTGAGGAAAGCGGTGCGGATTTGGCGGACAAATCGAAGCCCTTGCCCCAAGGCAGTTTTGCCTGTAGTTTCATCCCCTGTTGCGACCTCCTAGATAAGGCGATCTCCTTCGCAAGGTCGCGAAAGATTCCGATCCTCGTCATGGGGTCGTCGCTTGAAGTCGAAAGTTTGGTCACTGAATATGAGGTTATGTTCACAGCATCATACTGGCCATCGTTTACGAAGTGAGTTTTCACGGTAAGTGATTGATCTGCGTTGATCTCAAATTCATTGCTAGTATAAATTTGCTTGAGTTGAGGTTCGTACGGAGCCGACGCCTTTGCTCCCTCTTCAGCGGCCTGGGAGGCCTCTCTGGCTTTGAGCTCTTCCGCCTCTATTT
>JBAUCP010000630.1:0-6858 GCA_049677625.1 Occallatibacter sp.
GGCCCGCACACATCGCATTGCCGGCGTGGACGCCGGCAGTACAGCCGGTCTACCACCCCAACGACCAAGTTCGGTCGTTGGGGACCCCGGACTGGAGTCCGGCGCTACCTTCCTTGCGAGACACACCCGTTCCTGACGGTCGGCAGCCAAGAGTGAGATTTCCTATACTGGAGCGAGTGACTAGCGAGACTGACAATTCCGCCGCGCACCCCGCGCCGCGCCGCATCGTCCTTACCGGTTTCATGGGCTCGGGCAAGAGCACCGTGGGCCCGCTGCTGGCCGCGCGGCTCGGCTGGAGCTTCGTCGACGTGGACGACGTGATCGAAGCAGAAGCCGGCTGCACCATCGCTGAGCTCTTCACCCGCCACGGCGAAGCCCGATTCCGCGACCTGGAGCACGCGACCATCGCACGGCTCGCCGCGGGCGACGGCCTGGTGCTCGCGCTGGGCGGCGGGGCAATTGAGCGCGCGGAGACGCGCGAGCTGCTGCTCTCAGCACCCGGCACGCTGCTGGTGCATCTGGAGGTGGCGCTCGAAACCACGCTGGCCCGCTGCGCCGGCACCGAGCACACGCGCCCCATCCTGGCCGATCGCGCCAACCTGGCCAACCGCTACCAGCGCCGCCTGCCGCTCTATCGCACCGCGCACGTATCCCTTATCGTGGACGCGCTCACGCCCGAGCAGGCGGCCGAAGCAATCGTTCGCACTGCCGGGCTGGGTTGATATGCGTGCTTGTGGGCAGGCCGCATGCGCGAGTTTGGAGGCGGCGGAACGACTGATGAAAAAGCAGGCTTGAATCGGCCCCGCGATGGGCAGAAACTTGAGGAGATTCAGACGAGGAGGGAAAATGGGTGAGGACAAGGGCCACGCGCAACGCGTATCGCCTCTTGAGATCGCTCCCGAACGGTTTCGAGAGCTGGGCTACCAACTTGTCGACCGCGTCGCCGGGTTTCTTGATTCGCTCCCCGAGCGCGCGGTGACTCCGGGCGAATCGCCGGCCGTGGTTCGCCAGGTGCTCGGCGCGGAACGCACATTGCCGCAGCAGGGCGACGATCCCGCGCTGTTGCTCAACCGCGCCGCCGACCTGCTCTTCGATCACTCGCTCTTCAATGGCCACCCGCGTTTCTGGGGATACGTGACTTCCTCGGCCGCGCCTCTCGGCGCCCTGGCTGAGATGCTCGCGGCAGCCGTCAATCCCAACGTGGGCGCGTGGCCGCTCTCGCCCATGGCCAGCGAGATTGAAGCGCAGACCGTGCGCTGGATCGCCGAATTGCTGGACTATCCTACAGACTCGGGCGGCCTGTTCGTAAGCGGCGGAAACATGGCCAACTTCGTGTGCTTTCTGGCTGCGCGCCAGGCCAAGGCAGGCCGCGAAGTGCGCAAAGCGGGAGTGGACGGCCTGCGCATGCGTGCCTACTGCTCCACTGAGACGCATACCTGGATGCAGAAAGCCGCTGACATCTCCGGCCTGGGAACGGATGCGGTGCGCTGGATCGCCGCGGACAGGGATGGCCGCATCGATATTCAGCTCCTGCGCAAACAGATCGCGGGCGATCTTGAGGCCGGCAACAGGCCCGCACTGGTGGTGGGCAACGCCGGCACGGTGGGCACGGGCGCCGTCGATCCCTTGCCGGAACTCGCCGCGCTCTGCCGCGAATTCGATCTGTGGCTTCACGTGGACGGCGCCTACGGCGGCCTGGCCGCGGCGCTGCCCGATGCGCCGGCTGCACTGGCCGCGCTGCGCGAAGCGGACTCCGTTGCCGTGGACCCGCACAAATGGCTCTATGCGCCGCTCGAGGCCGGATGCGCCCTGGTGCGCGATGCGGCCAGGCTGCGCGACGCCTTCGCTTACCATCCGCCCTACTATCACTTCGGCGATACCGCCATCAATTACTTCGACCTGGGCCCGCAGAACTCCCGCGGATTCCGCGCGCTGAAAGTGTGGCTGGCGCTGCAGCAGGTGGGCCGCGAGGGTTACGTGGAGATGATCTCCGAAGATATCCGCCTCGCCGCCGAGCTCTTTACGCAGATCCCGCTCTTCCCTGAGCTCGAAGCCTTTACGCAGTCACTCAGCATCGCCACATTCCGCTTTGTCCCTGCAGACCTCGAGCGCGGCGCCGCCGAAGTTGAAAAGTATCTTGACCAGTTGAACAGCGAGCTGCTCACGCATCTCCAGAACGGCGGAGAAGCCTATCTTTCGAATGCAGTCATCCAGGGAAGATTCGCGCTGCGCGCCTGCATCGTGAACTTCCGCACCTCTTCAGCCGATGTGCACGCGCTCCCGCCGCTGGTTGTCCGTGTGGGCAAAGAGGTGGACGCGGCCTTGCGCCCCGAAGGCCTTCGCGTGCGCGTTTCAACCCGGTGACGAGGCCGTTTCTTTCAGGGATTCCCAACCGTGCCACGCCGGCCGGAATCCGGGCAATCAGCCGTCGTCCCATTTGAAACCAACCCCGCTTGGTATCATCAAAGCAGCAGGCAATGCGTCCCCGCTGCTGCACCTTGAGGTTTTTTCTGTCCTGATGGCTCCTGAATCTCAGACCGCGACCCGCGCAGAACTTGCAGCAGCGTCTTCCCTTGACGCGGGCAGCGTTCACGCGCACAGCCTCCACGCGCCGTCTCCCGGCGCCACGGCCACGCTCATTCACGACCTGCGCGAGCTGTTCAAGGTCAAGGTGGTTGCTCTGGTTGTCGTCACAGGCTGGGGCGGATTTTATCTGGGCTCAATGCAGTCGGGAATATCGAGCCTGCAGCGCGGGCTGCTCGATGCAATGCTCGGCATCGGATTGATTTCAGCGGGCGCTGGCGCGCTTAATGAGGCGTTGGAGCGCAGCTCCGACGCAAAGATGAAGCGCACCGCCGACCGTCCGCTGCCTTCAGGCCGTTTCTCGCTGGCCGAGGGGATTGTGGCTGGACTGGGCGCGCTCTTCGGCGGCGCGTTGTGGCTGCTGCTCCATACCAACCTGCTGACCGTTTCGCTGGCTCTGCTCACGGCGTTCTGTTATGTGGCCATTTATACGCCGCTCAAGCGCGTCACCTCGCTGGCCACGTTCATCGGCGCGTTTCCCGGCGCCATGGGTCCCATGCTGGGCTGGACGGCGGCACGCGGACGCATCGAGTGGCCGGCGGTGGCGCTGTTCGCCATCCTTTTTGTCTGGCAGTTTCCTCACTTCATGTCCATCGCCTGGCTCTATCGCGAGGACTACGCGCGCGCCGGCATCCGCATGTTGCCGGTGGTGCAGCCCGATGGATGGTCCACCGTAGTTGAAGCGTTGTTCTACGCCGTGCTCATGATTCCGGTGAGCCTGGCTCCTTGGCGGCTGGGCATGACCGGAGCCGTCTACCCGGTGATCGCTACCGTGCTGGGGCTGGTTTACCTGGGTTACACGATCCGCTTTGCGCGCATCCTCAAGGTGCGGACCGAGCAGGAGAGCCGCATGCTGGCGCGCGATCTGCTCAAGGTCAGCGTGCTCTATCTGCCGCTGTTGTTTACTGCGCTCATGCTCTGCGCCAACGCCAGCCACTAAGGAACCCATGGCAATCGCTGTATCGTCTTCCACTTCACGCTCCGGCGCCGGCCCGGCCATCGCCGCCATTCTAGCCATCAGCGCCGCGGCCACGCTCTTTCTGTTCTGGCTCATCTACATTCATCCGGCCGCGGCATCGAGCTCGCAATTCGCCTTTCTGCCGGCGCTGAACGCGATCCTCAACGGACTGGCCGCCACGGCGCTCCTGGTCGGCTATACATTCATCCGCGCGCATCGCATCCGCCAGCATCGCGCGGCCATGATTACCGCATTCGTTTTCTCGTCGCTGTTTCTGGTGAGCTACATCCTTCACCACGCGCTGCACGGCGACGTGCGCTATCCGGCGCACGCGCCCTGGCGCGGCGTTTACCTGCCGTTGCTGGCCAGCCACATTATTCTGGCCGTGGTGGCGCTGCCGCTGGTGCTGGTCACTTTTTTCCTTTCGCTCTCGGGCCGCATTCCGCAGCACCGCAAGGTGGCGCGCTGGACCTTCCCGCTGTGGCTCTATGTTTCAGTCACCGGCGTCATCACTTACGTGATGCTGCGCCTGGCGCAGGGATCGTAACCAGCACATGCCCACCGGTGGAAGAGGGTCCAATTGGCAACGGCCGGCGATGCCCGACGACGGCACCCGGCAGCTTCTGCAAGGGGGCGGCTCGATGGTGGGCGCAGGCGTTCTGGCCGGCGTGCTGCTCGAAACCGTGCTCGGCGGCTTTACGCGCACCGGAGCGCACACCAATACAGGATGGTTCGCGCTGATCGTCGCGCTCGGCTGCATTCCCTTTGGAGGATTGCTGCTCACGCTGGGCGTGGCCAAGTGGCTGAGGAACCGGCGCATCGCGCGCGGGCAATGAACTAGAGCCGGGTGCCCCATCCTTATTTTTCGATCGCGTGTTCCGCCCCGGCCGAGGGTGCCCCATCCTTCGAGCGTTCTGTGCTCGAAGGGTGGGATCGCACAACTTCATCCCAGGTGTAGAATCATCCCGCCATGCCGAAAGGGCTCATCCGTTTCCAAAACTGCGGCGTCTTTCACTTCATCACCTTCAGTTGCTACCGGAGAGAACCGCTGCTGGCCCAGCGCAGCGGCTATTCCATCTTCGAGGAGGCATTGGAGCGGGTCAGGCAGAATCACGGATTCGTCGTTGCCGGTTACGTTCTGATGCCCGAACACGTCCATCTTCTCGTCAACGAGCCAAGGAAAGGCTCGCTGGCGACAGCCATCCAAGTTCTCAAACAGAAAACCTCCCAACAGCTCAAGCATCCGGAAGAGCGGCAGTTCTGGCAGCGCCGCTACTATGATTTCAACGTTTGGACCGACGAGAAGCGCATCGAAAAGCTCCGCTACATGCACCGCAACCCAGTTCGGCGCGGTCTGGCTGCAAAACCGGAGGACTGGCCGTGGTCGAGTTTCCGTCACTACGCCACAGGAGTCGGAGGAGCAGTTGAGATCGAGTCCTTCTGGACAGCGCACAAACGGGAACAATCCACCGGTCGGCCGGATAAGATATTGCCTTCCCACCCTTGACGCGATAAAGCTGCGTCAAGGATGGGGCACCCTCAGTTGCGGTAGAACGGACAATGAAAAACAAGGGTGGGCCACCCGCCCCCTGCCGCGCCCAAAGATTTCAAATCTTGATTCGTAATTTTATATCCAAACGCACAAAAGCCGGTGCCCCATCCTTTCCGCAGTTTCACCGCGGAAAGGGTGGGAATGCACGAATCCCGGCTCCTGCCTTACATCCCGTTCTGCTGGTCCTGATCGGGATGGATCACGATGTAGCTGGCGCCGCCATTGGCCCACACCAGCAGCAGGATGTCCTTGCCGGAGGGAACCGCGTGGATCGCGTTGGCGAAGCTGTCGGCGCTTTCTACCGGCTTCCGGTTTACTTCGAGAATCACGTCGCCCTGCGCCAGGCCCGCGTCTTCCGCGGCGCTGCCCGGACGCACATTCTCAATTGCCGCGCCGCGCACGCGGTCGGGAATGTTGAACTGCTGGCGAAGGTCCGGCGTCAGGTTATCGACCGCCAAACCCAGCTTGCCGCCCTGCGCTTCGCCCGATGCGGAGTTATCGGCCTCTTCCGTTCCGTTAGCGTGGAACTCGCCCACCGTGATGTGGATGGTTTCGGGCTTGCCGTTGCGCAGGATGCCGAGCTCGATCGAAGTGCCTGGAGTCATCTCGCTTACCGCTACCTGCAGCGCGCTGCCGTTGGCGATCTGGCTGCCGTTCAGCGAGCGGATCACGTCGCCGCTTTCCAGGCCCGCGTGGCCGGCCGGCGAGTCGGGCGTTACCTGGCTGACGATCGCGCCCGAGGCATCGGGCAGGTCAAAGAAGCTGGCCTTGTCCGGCGTCACGTCGTTCATGCTGATGCCCAGATAGCCGTGGTGCACGGAGCCGGACTTGATGATCTCGTCAACCGAGGTCTTCACGATCTGCGATGGAATCGCGAAGCCCGCGCCGGCAAACGAGCCGCTGTTCGAGATGATGAAGGTGTCAATGCCCACGATCTCGCCGTAAGCGTTCACCAGCGGGCCGCCGGAGTTGCCGGGATTGATGGCCGCGTCCGTCTGGATGAAATCGCCCGGCTTGCGCGGATCGTCGGAGTAGGGGTTGGGACGGTCCAGCCCGCTCACTATGCCGCGGGTCACCGTGAAGGGGAAGTTGCCGAACGGGTTGCCAAAGGCCAAAACAGTCTGGCCGGGATGCAGCTTGGCCGAGTCGCCCCAGGGAATGCTGGTGAGGTTGTGCGCATCGATCTTGATGACGGCGAGGTCGTCGAGCTTGTCCACGCCCACCACCTTCGCCGGAAACACGCGCCGGTCGTCCAGCGTGACGCGCATCTGGGTTGCGCCGTCCACCACGTGGTCGTTGGTGACAATGTAGCCGTCAGGCGAGATGATCACGCCACTGCCGATGCCGTGCTCGAACTGCGGCTGCGGCTTCATGCCCTGCCCCTGTCCGCCGAAGAAGAACTGGCGGAATCCGGGAGGCAGGTCCTGCGGCGAAATGCCGCCGTCCTGGCCGTTGTTTGAGGCGTCGTCCGCGGAGACGCGCGAGGTCACCTGCACGTTGACCACGGCGGGCGTCACCCGCGCGGCGACCGATTCTACTGCGTTGTCGAGCGCCACCAGCGACGAAACGCTCGAGTCGTCCAGCGGCCCCGAGGCTGCCGCCGCTGCGTGCGCGGAGTTGTGGCCGGACAGAAAGGCGAAGGTCGCGATGAGCGTGGCCGAGGCGATCAACGGCGCCGCGTACTTCTTTGTGCGCGCTACTAATGAATTAGTTGTTTCAGGCATGTGCATTTCTCCATTGGGGTTGAAAGTTGAGGTTTAAAGTT
>JBAUCP010000631.1:0-9794 GCA_049677625.1 Occallatibacter sp.
CCGTCAAATCGCTCGGATACATGCCCCAAAAATAAACATCAACAGAGTCGATGCATATTCCTTCCGGGGTTCCTCACGCAGTTTTTGGACAGGTTCTAAGGTCCTGTCTCCGAAGAGCGTCAAATAAAAGCGCTGTCATCCTGAGCGAAGGTCGCCGCGGCGACCGGAGTCGAAGGACCTGCAGTTTGTCCGCAGCGGCTCAAATCCAGCTTCATGCAATTGCCCCGCAACTCCATACGGAACTGCGGGGCATGCGTTTCATACACGATGCGGGCTCTACCTGCCGTCCAGCCCCTTGGGGCTACCCAGTCCGGTGCATTGGTCCCACCCCAGGCTGGCGAATGTGCCTGAGTAGTAGCCGCATGCGCCGTAGGTAATGTCGTTAAATTTGCCGTAGCCGCCCAGGCCATACAGATCGGTCAGCTCCGCCGCGCTCGACGACGCGAAGTTACCTGCGGCATTTACAATGCCCGCCATCGCGGGCGTAGCCGCGCTGGTTCCTCCCACGATGTACCAGCCTGGCCCCGGAACCGCATTTGTGTCCAGCACCCACAGGCCCGTGTTGGGGTTCGAGTCGGAGGCAAGATCGGGAACGCCCCGATACCCTCCGAGCTGCCGCTTGAGTCCCGCCTGATAGCTCGGCTCAGGCTCGTACAGGCTGATGCCTCCGCCTGCGTCCTGCCAGGTAATCTCCCCAATCAGGTTGCCGGTGTATTCGCTGCGCGCCGTGGAGGTTCCGCCCGCGCACACCACGTTGGGCGAGGCGCAGGGATAGATCACCCCCGGATCGTCGCCCGCCGCGGCGAAATACACCACGCCCGGGGTCGTGAAATAGGCGTCCAGGTAGATCTCGTCGGGAAACTCCCCGCCGCCCCAGCTCATCGACACTTCGCCTTTGCCCTTGCTGTGGGCCGGGCAGGCTGAGGGGTTGCCGCAGGCCACCAGGTTGCTTGCCACCAGCACGGCGTTGAACAGGTCCACGTCCGAGTTGCTGTTTGCCTCCACCAGGTAGAGCGTGGCGTTGGGCGCCATGGCGTGCGAGTATTCGATGTCCAGCGACTCTTCGATCTCCCATCCTCCGGTCGGGTCAAGCCCCGGTTCGATGCCGCTGGCATAAACCACCTGGAACTTTCCCGGCGCCAGCGGAAGACCGAACTGTGCAGAGAACGCTGTCAGGTCGAACGTCGCCGTCGGATCGTCGTAGGCGTCCACAATGGCGATGCTCTGGCTTCCGCCCGAAGGTGTGTTGGTGGTCTGGTTTGGATTGCAGCCGGGAATCGGCGCCACCACGTGGTAAAGGCACGCCAGCGACGCCGGCGTTTCATAGCCATATCCAGAGGCGGGCGGCGCTTCGCTCGGAGAAGCGAAGCCGGTAGCAATGTAGCGCACATCGGTGTGTGCGGCTTTGCCCAGGTCGCTGGCATAGGCATGGCTCGAATCAGGCACCACCACCGTCCGCGATCTGTCGGCTGAACCGCGGCTCTGCGCCTGCGCAGGACTGCTCCCAGGACTACACATCGTCAGCAAAAACGCCCCCAGCGCAATGGCCTGGGCAGTTGACGCCATCCGCGCGCAGCGGAAGCGATTGGAGCAGGCAATAAGGTGGGTCAGAAACTTGATCATAAGAGAGGCTCTCCTTGAGATGTCTAGTTGAAGCGTTCAGGAATGGAACAGCCGCAGTTCGAGGCAAAGCGAAAGCCGAGCCGGCCTTCCGCAAAAGCTCTAAGCGAAAAACGGAAGACTCGACCGCAATTTGAGGGAAAGATGGAGACAACACCGGCCTCACAGCAAGGTCCTTGAGGATTGTGGCCCAATGTCAGTTGCGGGTAACATAGGCGGACCGCACCGGAAAAGTCAAGACAGAAATCCGTAGCGGCCCGGTTTGAACGGTGCGGGCCGGGGTTTCACCCCCCGCATAAAACCCTCGCAATGATCGCGGGCTTTACTCACCGTGGCGAGCGGAAAAACTCGCTAGGAAGGGCACGAAGTGTCAGGGCACGACTTCAAAGCCTGCCCTGAGCGAAGTCGAAGGGTGCCGAAAAACGCCGAAAAAATGCGCGGGCTTTAGCCCCTGAGGAAATTAGGACACCACATGCCGCACCAATGGTCAGTTTGCCGTCGGAACTCGCGCCGCGTCGTCCACAACCACCACGGTTACGATCTCCCTTCGGTTCTCGATGCTCAGTCCCAGCTGCTCCTGCAACGCCCGCTGCCACAACGCGAACATATCCGTGCCCAGCTCGGGGCGGATGTCTACGCTGAAGTCGAATACGCCGGCGAGCCCGGTCTTATCCAGCACCGGAATCTGCGGACCGCCGGCTCTCGCAGGCTCGCGCGGATCTTCCGGAGCCGGAATGGATAGCTGGACGGTCAACAAGTCGGCGAACTGGCGCAGATTGCCATGAAAATGAAATCCGGGCTGCACCTTGGCCGCTTCTCCGTTCTGCACCGGTTGAATCTTGGGGCCAGCTCTGCCCACGACCAGCGCATACACGCGCATCGCGCGCGGCTCGCTGTGCTCGGTCAGATGGAAGCGCTCGGCAAGAAGGCTTCGCAGCATTGCGGCCATTTGTTCCTGGGTGGCGCCGTCGGCGGCTCTTGCGTCGATGTCGTATTCGTTGCGGTCGAGCCAGCCCGGCCCCGCTACCTGATTCATCTGCAGACCATAGGCCTCCGCCACCAGCCGCTTCAGCGTGGCATTTCGAGCGGTGATCCCGGCGGCAGAATAAGTGAGCTGATTGTTGTAATCCGGTCCCACTAAATGCAGGCTCGGCTTCACCGAGGCAACGTCGAAGCCAGGGGCCTGGCTCAGGGACGCAGCAGCCGGCAGCGCCAGACAAGCGAGGAGGGCCAGCGTCCGCATGGCCTTGAGCATATGCGCCCCCCATCCCAATCGGCAAATAATGATGGCAGCCAGCGAAAAGCCCTCCCGGTCTTGCCGGGAGGGCTCTTTGTGCGAATAAAGTGCGGTTGCCTTAGCCAGCCTTCTCCAGCAGACACAGCGAAAGGTCTCTTCGCTCCACCATCTCCCGCGTAATCTCCAGATCGCGCGCCCGCTTGTTGCTTGGCAGGTGATACATCAGGTCGAGCATCAGCTCTTCCAGAATCATGCGCAATCCGCGTGCGCCCACCTTGCGCGCCAGCGCCTCGCGCGCCACGGCGCAAATCGCGTCCTGGGTAAAGTGCAGCCGCACGTTTTCGTACTCGAACAGCCGCTGATACTGCTTCAGAATCGCGTTGCGCGGCTTGGACAGAATCTCGATCAGCGCCGGCTCGTCCAGCTCATCCAGAATGCCCATCACCGGCAGCCGGCCCACAAACTCCGGAATCAGCCCATACTTGATCAGATCCTGCGGCTCGGTGCGCCGCAGCAGCTCGGTGTCGCGATGCGACCGCGAGGTCGCCGCATCCGTCTCGGCATCCGTCGTGCGGAAGCCCAGCGCCTTCTTGCCCACGCGCCGGCCCACCACCCGCTCCAGGCCCACAAACGCGCCGCCGCAGATAAACAGGATGTTGGTCGTGTCCACCGCCGTGAACTCCTGGTGCGGATGCTTGCGCCCGCCCTGCGGAGGAACGTTGGCCACCGTGCCTTCGAGAATCTTCAACAGCGCCTGCTGCACGCCCTCGCCGGAAACGTCGCGCGTAATCGAGGGGTTCTCGTCCTTGCGCCCGATCTTGTCGATCTCGTCGATGTAGATGATGCCCTGCTGCGCGCGCGTTACGTCGCCGTCGGCGGCCTGCAGCAGCTTGAGGATGATGTTTTCCACGTCCTCGCCTACATACCCGGCCTCGGTCAGCGTGGTCGCGTCCACAATCGCAAACGGCACGTCGAGCATCTTGGCCAGCGTATGCGCCAGCAGCGTCTTGCCCGAGCCGGTGGGCCCGATCAAGAGAATATTGGACTTCGCGAGTTCCACTTCGTTGTTGCGCAGCCGGTTCATCTGCACGCGCTTGTAGTGGTTGTAGACAGCCACGGCCAGCTTCTTCTTGGTCTGGTCCTGGCCAATCACGTAATCGTCGAGGAAGCTCTTCACTTCCTGCGGCTTGGGCAGGTGGCCCGCCACCGTCGCCGGCGCCGCCTCGCCGCGGTCGTCCTCAAGGATCGAGTTGCAGACGCCTACGCACTCGTCGCAGATGTAAGCGCGAGGATAGTCGCTGGGCGACGAGATCAGCTTCGCAACGGCGTCCTGCGACTTGTGGCAGAACGAGCAGCGCAGCGCTTCTTCAGGTCCCGTGCGCGTTTTCATTGTTTCTCTCCCTTTGGACGAACCGTCTTTGTTCCATTCTGCAAATCGAGCTACGCAACATTTTGTAACTTGCTTTCAAGGCGCGCAAGGCTTTCCAGTACAAGTATCTGGCTGTGCGTTTCGATCCTGTGCAGCGAATCCAATATCAGAATCTGATTCCGTTCCATCTTGCTCTCGATCGTATCGAACCGTTTGTCGACTTTGCTTTCAAGAGATTCAAACCGCTTCTCGACTTTGCCTTCAAAAGATTCAAGACGCTTTTCGACGGCGCTCAGCCGCGCGTCGATCGAGCGGATCTCCGGCGTGACGAAGTCCTGGATTAATTGGCGTCCTTCCTCAATAAATCCCATCTTCCCCTTCACATCAGCGCCCGCCCTAGCTCCGCTGACAACGCTAACTCCGCTAACTCCGCTAAAAAACTACGTCCTCGGCCGGTCGATAATCTCGTCCACGATCCCGTATTCCTTCGCCTGCTCCGAGTTCATGATGAAGTCCCGTTCCACGTCCTGTTCGATCCGTTCCAGCGGCTGACCGGTGTGCTTGGCCATCAAGTTGTTCGTAATCTCCCGGATGCGCAAAATCTCGCGCGCATGAATGTCAATGTCGGTCGCCTGCCCGCTCAGCCCGCCCATCGACGGCTGATGAATCAGGATGCGCGAGTTGGGCAGCGCGAACCGTTTGCCCTTGCAGCCCGCCAGCAGCAGAAACGCGCCCATGCTCGCCGCCTGCCCGATGCAGTAGGTAACCACGTTGTTCTTGATGAACTGCATCGTATCGTAAATGGCCAGACCTGCGGTAATCGACCCGCCCGGCGAGTTGATGTAAAGCGAAATATCCTTCTCCGGGTCTTCGCCCTGCAGAAACAGCATCTGCGCAACGATCAGATTCGCTATCTGGTCGTCGATGGGCGTACCCAGGAAAATAATGTTGTCGCGCAGCAGACGCGAATAAATGTCGTAGGCGCGCTCGCCCCGGCTCGTCTGCTCAACCACCATCGGAACCAATGCCATTGAGTCTTCTTCTCGCTCTCCGTTTGGGGGCTTACTGCTGCCCCTATCCCCTTGCTCAACGGCGTCTTAAAGCCCCTCCGCCGCACTTACCCTGCACAATTGGGCCGCCCTATCCGGGCAGCCGTTCGTACAGCAGACTGGCTGTCTTTTCGCGCTTCAACTGTTCCCGGATTCTAGCCAGCCCGCCGTCCTGCGTCAATCGAACTTTCAGGGTATCCAGCGGCTCCCGGGATTGCAGTGCAGCCAACTGCAGTTCATGGTCCATATCCTCGTCGCTGACCGTAATGTTTTCCTCACGCGCAATCCGGTCCAGCAGCACGGAACTCTTCACCTCGGCCGCCGCGCTCTCCCGCTGCGCCGCCCGCAGCCGCCCAAAGTCCAGCTTGCGCATCTGCTCGGGATTCATCCCCTGTGCCGCCAGCGCCCGCAATCCGCGCTCCAGGCGCGCGTCAATCTGCTCCTGCACCAGGCTCTCCGGAACCGCGAACTGGAACCGCTCGGCCAGAGCCGCAAACAGCCGCTCCTTGGTCTCGTTTTCCACCGTGCGCCGCTTGCGGCTGGACAGGTGCTCGCGCACCCGCGCCTCCAGGTCGGCATAGCTCTCGTAGTTGCCAATCTCCTTGGCAAAGTCGTCATTCAGATCGGGCAGCGTCCGCTTCTTGATGGCCTTCACTTCCACGTCGTAGGCCACGGTTTTGCCGGCCAGCTTGGGCTCGGCATAGTCAGCCGGGTAGACCACCTCGGCCTTCAGCTCCTGCCCCGGCTTGGCGCCGCGCAGCGCGCCGGAGAAGGCCTCAACCGTCTCCTTGCCGCCAATCTCCACCAGCGTATCTTCGCCCTGAATCGGTTCAGCCTCAGCATCGCCTTCAACCTGGCCCTTGTAGCTGATCTGCGCCCAATCGCCGTCCACCAGAGCGCGGTCTTCCTCCACCGGCTCAATCGTCGCCCGCGACTCGCGCAGTTGCGCGATCTCCTGCTCGAACTCTGCTTCCGTCGCTTCCGCAGAAGGCTTCTCGACCGTAACGTCCTTATAGCCCTCGATCGAGAAATCGGGAATGTACTCGAAGACCGCCTTCACATGAAGCGGCGCGCCGTCTTCCACCGCGAGCTCGAGCACCTGCGGCTGGCCCACCGGGCGAAGACCCAGCTCATTCACCGCCTTGTTGAACCGCTCCGGCAACAGGCTGTCGATCACTTCCTTGCGAATCTCGGCGGCAAACTTGCGCCGGATCACGCTCTCCGGAACCTTGCCCGGCCGGAAGCCAGGAATCTTTGCATATTTGCGGTAATTTGCGGCCACTTTGCCGTAGGTCTTCGCGACCTCATCGGCCGGAACGTCTACAATCAGCTCGCGCGTGCAGTCCGGATTCAGGACCGGCCCGTGCTGGTACCCTTCGTGGCTGTGATCGTGGTCATGGCCTTCGTGGCCGTGATCGTGGTCGCGGCCTTCATGGCCGTGCGCCCCTTCAGCCGGTTCAGGTTGGGGGTTGTTTTCGAGGGTGCCGGTAGAACTCAACGTTTCGCCTTCCAGGCGCTCAACAGGCGCCAATACAAACTCTTATTTTGCGCCACTTTGGGCAAATTTGCGCAGCGCATGCCGGTCTCATTGGCCCGAGCGCCGCAGAACTAGATCTTCATCCGCCGCCCGGTGCCGATGCTCCCTGGGGAATTCAGCACATTGTGGCCAGCGAAATGCCTCATTCCATGGTAAGAGGGATTGCGGGCAGGGTCAAACCGCCTAGGCCGATTCCCAAGCCCGCCGCACCGCCAAAGGCACGTTACTGCTCGGTGACCTGTGGCTTGCGCACGTAAGGAAGAAACCGCGGATGCGCGGCGCCGCACTCGGCATAATGCGTCCGGGCCTGGCTCAGGCTCAACTGCCCATTCACTGTCAGCCGCACGTCGGTCGCGTCGTCGTCCTCCTGCCCGTCGTCCTCCCACCAGCACACCGGGCACAGCGCCAGCGCGCCGGGAGCCTCCAGCGTCCTGTATCCGCAACAGGGGCAACGATATCGCGTCTCAACTGTCCCCATGTAGGATGGACGCCAACACGATCTGCGAAGTTTACGCCCACAAACTCAAACCGAAACCCCGCACCAACCAGCAACAAACGGGATCTCAACCCGCCACGAAAATGGGTGCCCCACCTTCGGCGATGCGCGTACTTTGCGCATCGGCTAAGGTGGGAAAGCACAACCCTCAACCAGCCACAATCCCCAGACGCCCCATCCTTGAATCGCTCTTCGGTTCGAGGACGGGAACCGGCCGCCCTGTGTCCCAATTTTTGACACGCATCCGGATTTGCGGGATCATCCTGTGGAATCCTGAAACGACACCATGCCCACCGCGTGCAATCAGTGCGCCACCGACCTTGAAGACGACGCATCCGTCTGCGCGCATTGCGGAGCCCCAGTCCCGGCCCCGCTCGAAAAGCCAGTCCAGCAGGCAACTGAGCCCGCGCCCTCCCTTGCGCCAACATTCTCCACCCGCAGCGACCTCGAAGGCATCGGCGGATGGCTCATTCTGGTCGCAATCGGACTCGCCCTTACGCCGCTCCGCAGCGTCTCCGGCATCACCACCACGCTTAACGTGCTATACGGCAGCCGTTATCAGTTGACGCTCTCCGCCCACCCCGTCCTCGCCGGCCTCATCCTCTTCGAGGCCATAACCAACACCGTCTACCTCGCCGCACTCGTCACTCTCAACTTCCTCTTCTACCAGAAGAAAAAAGCCTTCCCCACCGGGATGATCGTCTTTCTCTCCGCGCAGGTGATTATCACCGTCTTCGACCACCTGGCCGCGCTGCACTTCAACTTCGACACATCCCCCACCGCCGTGTGGGGAAACTTTGCAGCCGCCGCCATCTGGATCCCCTACTATCTGCTCTCCAAACGCGTCAAAGCCACCTTCGTGGACTAGCTGGGCATCTTTGTGGACTAGTGGCTGCGCATAGCCCTCTCTCTCGGGATCTCAACCGAGCACGAAAATGGGTGCCCCACCTTCGGCGATGCGCGTTATTTGCGCATCGGCTAAGGTGGGAAAGCACGAATCTCAACCAACCCCCTCGCCACCGTAAAATCGGAACGCAGTCCAAAACGGGAGCACCCATGACCTCCATCCGTACCTATCTAGCCTTCCTCGCACTCGGCCTCGCCCTCATCCAGTCCCACCCAGCCTCAGCCCAGACCCAGCCCCTCCGCATCGCCATCGTCGGCCTCGAGCACGGCCATGTGGAAGGCTTCCTCAACGCCCTGCCGCAGCACCACGAGGTCCAGCTCGTAGGCATCGCCGACGCCGACCCCGCCCTGCTCGCCAAATACCAGCAGAAGTACTCACTCTCTGAAACCCTGCTCTACAAGAGCGAAGCCAACATGATCGAGCGCACCCATCCCCAGGCCGTGCTGGTCTACACCTCCATCGGCGAGCATCGCAACGCCATCGGCATCGCCGCCCAATACGGCGTCTCCGTCATGGTCGAAAAGCCACTCACCATCTCCCTCGACGACGCACTCGCCATCCGCGAGATCGCCCGCGTCCACAAGATCCATGTGCTGGTGAACTACGAGACCACCTGGTACGCAAGCAACAAGGCCGCCTACGACGAGCTGCGCCAGGGCCGGCTCGGCGACGTGCGCCGCGTCGTCATCCACGACGGCCACCAGGGGCCCAAGGAGATCGGCGTGCCGCCCGAGTTCCTCGACTGGCTCACCGATCCCGAGCAGAACGGCGCCGGCGCGCTCTACGACTTCGGCTGCTACGGCGTCGATCTCATGACCTGGCTCATGCACGGCGAAACCCCGCTCACCGTCACCGCCGTCGTCAACCACGACAAGCCGCAAATCTATCCGCGCGTCGACGACGACGCCACCATCGTCCTCCAATACCCGCGCGCCCAGGCTGTCATCCAGGCCTCGTGGAACTGGCCCTTCGGCCGCAAGGATATGGAAGTCTACGGCGCAACCGGCTACGCCATCACCGTCGGCCCCGGCCAGCTCCGCCTGCGCCACGAGCACGACCACGACGAGCAACAAATCACGGCCCCGAATCTCACCTCACCCAACACCGACTCGCTCACATACCTGGCCGCCGTCCTCTCAGGCCAGGTAAAAGACCAGGGCGACCTGAGCGCACTCGACACCAACGTAATCGTCATGCAGATCCTGGACGCCGCCAGGCAATCCGCCCGCGAAGGCCGCACCATCCACCTCAACAAAGTAGGCGAGTAACTGTGCCGAGCAGCCCGTCCCTGCGACTCAAATCCAGGGCATAGTTTTGGGGATAGTCTTGGGAATAGTTTTGGGGACATTAGCGAAGCAAGAAAATGGGTGCCCCAGGTCTGGATTTTCAGACCTGGGAAAGCACAAACCCCAACCCAGCCACTCTATACTCAGCACGAAAATGGGTGCCCCAGGTCTGGATTTTCAGACCTGGGAAAGCACGAACCCCAGCCCAGCCACTCCACACCCAGCAAGAAAATGGGTGCCCCAGGTCTGGATTCTCAGACCTGGGAAAGCACGAACCCCAGCCCAGCCACTCC
>JBAUCP010000632.1:0-5244 GCA_049677625.1 Occallatibacter sp.
GCCGAAAAGACGGGGGGTCCGCATCTCGCCATGCCTAACATCGCAGTAACCCTCAACAAAGCCGCCTATCGCCAGGCCCGCGTCTTTGGCCCTGAAGGAAGCACAATAGATGTTTATGAGGGCGTAAATGCCGTACATTGGTCCGTAGCCCGGAGACGCATTGAAAACTCGCGATGGAAGGTGCGCGCCGGATTCGACAGTCAGATGGCTACGAGGAGTTATGATGCGGGAATTTCGAGATTGGATAACGATGCCGAGCAAGCTCGCGCTTCTTCTGGCGGTGATGGGCATGATTCTGTGCGGAACGGAAGAGATGCAGGCACAGAGCGGCGCAAAGCCGATACCGGTGACTCCTCCACCCATGGGGTGGTCTTCCTGGAACAGCTTTTCCAACACTGTGGACTCACAGATCATTGTGGATCAGGCCAAGGCCATGGTCTCCACCGGAATGCAGAGGGCCGGCTATCGATATGTCAATATCGACGAAGGCTGGTGGCTTGGCGAGCGCGATCTGGAGGGCAACATCGTCATCGATCCCAAGGCATGGCCGGCGCTGGCTCCCGGCGAGCACGCGGGAGACATGGCCAACATCGTCCGCTACATTCACGGCCTGGGACTCAAGGCAGGCATATACACCGATGCGGGCATGGATGGTTGCAGCATGTACCCGGACCTGGGCCCGGTCTATCTGCATGAAGGCAGCGAAGGCCATTATGAACAGGACTTTCTCCAGTTTGCGAAGTGGGGATTCGACTACGTGAAGGTTGACTGGTGCGGCGGCGACAAGGAGAAGCTGGACCCGGCGGTTCAATACGCGGAGATTGCCAGAGCCATTGCCAAAGCCGAAGCCGCTACCGGGCGCCGGCTCTATTTTTCCCTCTGCGAGTGGGGCAAGAACAGCCCCTGGACGTGGGCTCCGAATGTAGGCGGCGCGCCTGCGGACATCTGGCGCACCAGTGGCGATATCGTCGCTCCCATCGTGCCGCACCACGAGCACAGCGGGCGTCTGGCCAGCTTTCCCGGCGTCCTCTCCAACTTCGATCAGGGCGTTCACCCCGAGGCCCAGCACACGGGCTTTTACAACGATCCAGACATGATGGTGGTAGGAATGCCGGGCCTGTCCGACGCGCAGAACCGGGTTCACATGAGCCTGTGGGCCATTTCAGCAGCGCCGCTGCTGGTGGGCGCCGATCTCACCACGCTGAGCGAGGCAACCCGCGCCACGCTCACCAATCCCGAGGTGCTGGCGGTCGACCAGGATTCCCTTGGCCTGCAGGCAGTCAAGGCAGCGTCGAATGGCGATGGCCTTGAGGTGTGGGTCAAGGCGCTCTCGACACCGGGAGAACGCGCCGTCCTGCTGCTTAACCGGACAGGCGACGCCGCGTCAATCACCGCGCACTGGATTGACCTTGGACTGGACAATTCTTCTTCCGCCACGGTTAGGGATCTCTGGGCCGGGAAAGACCTGGGCTCCTTCAGCAATTCTTATTCCGCCACCGTTGCGTCGAACGACGCCGTCATGGTCGTAGTCCGCGGCCACGAAGGCAAGCTCGTCGCGTACAACCCTTCCGGCGGTGGAGACATGCGCCAGGGCCAGGAGATCAGTTTCACCCATGTCGCTTCGCGCGTTCCCATGGCCCGGATCCGGATTGAATATACCAATCCTGACAAGGCGCCCCGGTATGCCGAACTGCGGGTGAACGGAAAGATCGCCACCAGAATCGCGTTTCCTCCCACCGGAAGCGGCAACGCCCTTGGCGCAATCTGGATTCAAGCGCTGCTCGACCGCGCCGGCGACGGCAACGTTCTCAGCTTCTCGCCGGTCTGCGATCCGGGCCCCGCAATCGAGTCCATCGCAGTCTGGTAGAGAGGATCGATTCCAGAATTCTCAATCAATTACCTGCTTGTCCTGATATGTCTGAAGACCGGCCGTTGTCAGACCTGCAGCACGTCGCCATCGCGGGCCACCATCTCATAGAGCACTGGATTCACGAAGAAACCGAGGAAGAGCCGCGAAACCAGTCCTGCAACGATTACGATGGCAAATGGCTTTTGCGTGTCTGAACCGATGCCGGTGGAGAGCGCGGCCGGCAAGAGCCCCAGGCAAGCGACGAGAGCGGTCATCATAATCGGCCGCAGGCGCAAGAGCGAGGCTTCGCGGGTTGCGGTGCGAATGTCTTTGTTTTCGAGACGCAGCTTGTTGATGTACGAAACCAGGATGACGGCGGTCTCGACCGAAACGCCCATCAGCGCGAGCAAGCCGAGCGCCGACGAGACGCTGAACGGCGTGTGAGTCAACTTGAGGGCGAGCAGAGCGCCTACGGGCTCGGTCAGGATGACACCAATGGCAATCGTCAACGGGAATTTGAAATTGCCGTAAAGCGCAAACAGGATCATGAAGATAATGAGCACAGCCATCGGTCCGATGAATTCCATCTGGTGCTGTGCCTGAAGCAATTCTCCATATTCCCCGCCCCAGGTGATCCGATACCCCGGAGGCAACGATTTCGCAATATCCGCGATGGATCGCTGCCCGGCGAGCACAGCGCTTTGAAGGTCGCGTCCCTCTACGCTGAACTGCACTCCGATATAGCGCGAGTTGTTTTCCCTATAGATGAACGACGCGCCGCCGGCCTCATGAATGTTCGCGAGCTCGCTCAAGGGAATCTGCTGTCCTGTGGGGGTCCCGACGAGGAGGTTGCCAATCTGCTGGGCATTCTCGCGGAACTCGGGTTTCATGCGCACCACGAGGTCGAATAACTTCTCGCCCTGAATCACCTGGGTGGCCGCCTGGCCGCCCACGGCCGCCTGCACGATTGCTTCAACGTCGGCAACATTGATGCCGTAACGGGCAATCTTGTCGCGATCGACATCAATCAGCAGGCTAGGCTGGCCGAGCTCGCGCACAACCGTCAGCTCCGTAAATCCCGGCACCTCGGCAAGCCTGCGCTTTATCTCGAGCGCTTTGTCTTGCAGAACATTCAAGTCGGGCCCATAAATCTTTACGGCAAGCGCGCTCTTCAGGCCGGTCAACGCTTCGTCCACGGCGTCTTCGGCGGGTTGCGTGTAATTGAAGATCACTCCGGGAAATGCCTGGAGCTGTTTCTGAATGTCCTCAGTCAGCTCCGCCTTGCTATGGATCTTGCCGGTCTTCCAGGAGGCATCATTATAGGGTTTCAGGCCCACGTAGAACTCATCATTGAAGAACCCCGTAGGATCCGTGCCATCGTCCGGACGGCCCAGCTCGGAGCCCACGTCGGTCACCATCGGATATCGCATCAGGATATTGCGAACCTGCGGCGAGAAGGCGCTTGCTGTCTCGAACGAAACCGTATAAGGCATGGTTGCGCGCACCCATAGCGCCCCTTCGTCGAGATGGGGCATGAACTCTCCGCCGATGAAGGGGATCAGCAGCAACGTGGCCGCGAAGATCAAGGTAGCCACAACCATGGTGGTCTTGGGACGATCGAGGCACCATTCCAGTTGCCCGGCATAGATATCGCGTACCCACTCAAAGGGCTTGTTCACGCGCTCGTGAACTCCCTTCCTGAACCAGTATGCGCACATCACAGGAACAAAAGTGAGCGTCAGGATGAGCGCGCCGACCAGCGCAATGGCCACCGTGTCCGCCATCGGCTTGAAGAGCTTTCCCGACGGCCCGCTGAGCGCGTAAATCGGAAGATAGCCCGCGATAATCACCGCGACCGAGTAAAAGATGGGACGGTCGACGTCTTTCGCGGCGGCGCGGATCACCTGCTGAAGGTCGTAGCTTTGGCCCTCGCGCGCACCCAGCTCGCGGAAGATGTTCTCCACCATCACCAATGTTCCGTCAATCAGAATTCCGAAATCGATGGCGCCGATCGAAAGCAGATTTGCGGGGATACCTTGCGCATGCAGAAAAATGAAGGAAAACAGCAAGGCAAGCGGAATGGTGAGCGCTACGATTACCGCGGCGCGGATGCTGACCAGGAAGGCCATCAATACGAGAAGAACGAGAGCCATCCCCAGCAGCATGTTGTGTTCGACCGTGTCGATGGTCAGTTGAACAAGATCGCTTCTGTCGTAGTAGGCGCGCACCTTCACGTCGGGAGGCAGAATCTGTTCATTCAATTGCTGGGTCTTAGCTTCAACTCCCTTCAACACGTTCTGTGTCTGCTCGCCGCGCCGCATCATAATGACGCCCTCGACGGCATCGTCGGTTTTGTTAAAGCCGAATTCGCCCAGGCGCGGGGCGTTGCCGATCACTACTTCGCCTATGTCGCGGATGCGTGTCGGCACGCCATTCTGGGAGCCCACAATGACGTTGCCAACGTCCGCGGTATCTCGAATGAGACCGAGGCCGCGGACATAATAAATTTGACCGCCCTGCGAGTAGAACCCGCCGCCTGCATTGGCGTTATTGACTGACAGTTGTTGAATCACCGCCGGCACGGTGATGTGGTAGGCGTAGAGCTTGGCCGGGTCAAGGAGTACTTGATATTGCATGACCGTGCCGCCAAAGCCCGAATCGTCGGCAACTCCGGCTACTTGTTTATATTCGCGTTCGATGACCCAATCTTCAAAGGTCTTGAGCTCCTGCGGTGAACGGTCCGGGCTCTCCAAAACATACCGGTAAACGAGACCCGAGGGGCTTGCGAGCGGCGCGAGCGACGGCGTTACGCCCTGCGGATAAGTGACCTCGCTCAGCCGTTGAAACACCTCCTGCCGCGCGAAGTAGTCGTCGGTGCCTTCGTCAAATGTCAGAATGACGTCTGAAAGCCCATACAGCGAAATCGAGCGCATGACCGACATTTTCGGAACGCCATTCATCTCCACTTCCGTCGGGACGGTAACCAGCCGCTCAATTTCCTCGGCTGCGTGCCCCGGCCACTGGGTGATGATCTCCACCATCGGCGGAGACAGATCGGGATAGGCATCCACAGGCATGTGGTGGAACGCGATGGCTCCGCCGACAGAAATGAAGGCCACCAGCAGCAGGATCAACAGCCGCTGCCCAAGCGCGAACTGAACGATACGATGGATCATCCGAAACTGACCTCTCAGTGTTGCAGCGAATTGGCAAACTGGAGAAACAAGCTGCCGTCGCCCACAACCCTCTCTCCAACGGAAACGCCCTTCCGGATTTGCGTCTGGCCATTCTGGGTTTCGCCCAGCTGCACGTCGCGCCGGCCGAATTGATTTGCGCCGCTGGCTACATAGATAAACGGTTCGTTATTGTCATCGCGCAGGATCGATGAGTTCGGC
>JBAUCP010000633.1:0-9871 GCA_049677625.1 Occallatibacter sp.
AGGCACGGGGCTCTTGGTGTTTTGCGGCAAAAGGCGCGCTGCACCGGCGAGCGAATGAGTTCATCGCAGCCGGAACAAAACAATTGCGGGTGCACCGGCGCTCGTTTAGCATGAGACTTCATCTGCATACGGGCCGATTCTTCCCCGATATTCATCGTTGATGTCAGGCCCAGGCGGTGATTTATCCAGCGCCTGCACTGCCGGGAGCTTACCAGTGGCAGACAAAACGCAAGACGCGCAAGACGATGCCGCCAAGGCATGGCCGGAGCTGATGACCTGGGTGGGCCGCGCCACTGCTCTGCTCGGCCTCTTCGCAACCCTGGCCGGCGGAGTGACGTGGCTGGTGAGCCATCACCGCCACGCGGCCGAGCGCAAGGCCAAAATGGCTCTGGCGCAGGCGCAGGTGCAACAGCAGGATTATCAGTCGGCCGTCGCGAGCTACGGCGAGATTCTGAAGTCGGACCCCACCTTCCGTCCCGCGCTCGACGCGCAACTCAACGCCGCCGAGCTGTGGATCGAAAACTTCCACGTGCTGGCTCGCGAAGACCAGGACGCGGCCACGCTTGCTGCAGCGTATCTCGACCAGGCGATGCCGGTGCTCGAAGCCGGATTGACGCGGAGCAAGGGAACCGAGGCCGCGGATGTCCAGGCCCACATCGGCTGGGCGCACTGGCTCAACCAGAAGATCGCCGAGCGCGAGTTTGGCCCGGCCGGCGAGCAGAACATTAGCGCCGCGCTCGCTGCCGACCCGACGAACGTCTACGCCAACGCGATGGTGGGCAACCACCTGCTGCAGCAGAACCACCCCGACGTTGCGGAAGCCATGCATCACTTTGACGTCGCCCTCGCCACCGGCAAAGCCCGTCCCTGGGTGAGAACCATGCAACTGGGTGGGCTGATCTATCTCGACCTGAAAGGCGCACGCGCCGCGCAGGTGCGCGTGGTGAACGATATGCGCAAAGCCGGCGAGCCGCTGGACGACGACGACAGGCGCCGCGTGCTCAGCTTCTGTTTCAATCCCACCACCACCGCGCGCGACGAACTCGTCGAGTCGCTCACCGCCGTTCCTCCCGATGAAGAGTGGAAGACCTACCTCTGGCTCGACGACCAACCCGACGATCCCCGCGACGACCGGCTGGTGCAGGAGTTCATTCAGGCCAATCTGCTGGAAGTAAGCGGAAACCGCGCCCAGGCTCTCGAAAATTTCCGGCGGCTCAGCCAGGAGCTCAAGAACTCATCGAGCACCATGGTCGATCAAGTAAACGCGGCCATCGCGCGGCTCTCGCATGGGTGATCGGCGCTCCGGCGCAGGGTGATTTTTTATTTAAAGCGCCGCGGGAAAAAGACCGCGTGTATACTTTGCGTGTCTTTTCAAGTCGGGTCTCCGTGCAACGAAAATCCCTATAAGGAGGCAACTCACTTGCCCAGTTATCTCCTGCAGGTTTCTTACACCCCCGAGGCGTTGAGCGCTTTGATCGCCGATCCGCAGAACCGCGCCGACGCGGTGCGCAAGCCCATTGAACATCTTGGCGGACGCGTAATCAACTCGTGGCTCTCGTTCGACGAGTACGATCTGGTTACGGTGATCGAGATGCCGGACAACGTGAGCGCCGCGGCGTTCGCGCTGGCCATCTCTGCGGGCGGCTCGCTCAAGGCGGTGAAGACCACGCCGCTGCTCACGCTCGAAGAAGGCCTGAAAGCGATGGAGCTGGCCGCAAC
Source organism: Occallatibacter sp. (assembly GCA_049677625.1). Classification (GTDB taxonomy): domain Bacteria; phylum Acidobacteriota; class Terriglobia; order Terriglobales; family Acidobacteriaceae; genus Telmatobacter. The sequence continues at coordinate 1,720 of JBAUCP010000633.1, forward strand.
CTCAGGCTATGAGCCGGTGGCGATCGATAAGTAATTTTCTGGTTAGCTGGCCAGCGCCTTGACGGACTGCTCGTCGCAGAATTCGGCGATGAATCGCTCGGCGGGCACGGGGCGGCCAAATAGATAGCCCTGCAGGGACGTGCAGCCCAGGCGAGTCAGAAAAACCTGTTGTTCGACGGTCTCCACGCCTTCGGCCACGATCTCCAGGTTCAGCGAGTGGCCCAGAGCCACAATCGCGGCCACGATCGCGGCGTCTTCCTTATCGTGCGCCAGGTCGCGCACGAATCCGCGATCGATTTTGAGCTCTCTGGCGGGCAGCCGCTTCAGATAAAGCAGGCTTGAATACCCGGTGCCAAAATCGTCGATGGAGATGTGGACGCCCATGTCCGTGAGCTGCTGCAGGATGGCCATGCTGGCTTCCACATCGCGCATGGCGGTGGATTCGGTGATCTCCAGGGTCAGGGCTCCCGGCTCGAGGGCATGGCGCGCGAGCGTGTCCGCCACCATCTCTGCCAGCCGCGGATGATTGAACTGCTGTGGCGACAGGTTGACGGCGATCGACCAGTTTTTGTAGCCCAGCTCGCGCCATTCGCTCATCTGCCGGCAGGCTTCGTCCAGCACCCATTTTCCGATGGAGATGATCAGGCCGGTTTTTTCGGCGAGTGGGATGAACTGGTCCGGGGAAACGAGCCCGCGCGACGGGTGCATCCAGCGCAGCAGCGCTTCGGCTCCCACGGCCTCGCAGCTCCCCGCATCGAACTTGGGCTGGTAGAAGAGCACCAGTTCGTGGCGGTCCAGAGCCTGGCGCAAATCGTGCATGAGACTCAGTTGGTCCTGCGCATCTTCGTTCATTTTGGCTTCGAAGAAGCAGTAGCCGTCGCGTCCCAGCGTCTTGGCGTGGTACATGGCGGTGTCGGCATTTTTAAGCAGTTCACGCTGCTCATGGGACTTACTGTCGTAGAGCGCAATGCCCACGCTGGCCGAGGCGCGGAACTCGCGGCCGGCGATTTCGATGGGATCGCGGACGGCGGCCATCAGCTTCTCGGCCAGGCTGGCCGCGTCCGCCGGCCCGGTGGTGTTGGCCAGCAGCACGAACTCGTCGCCTCCGAAGCGCGCCAGCGTGTCGTGCGCGCGGATGATGGCCTGGATGCGAATGGAGACCTCAACCAGCAGCAGGTCGCCGATATCGTGGCCGAAGGCATCGTTGATCTGCTTGAATCCGTCCATGTCCAGCACGAAGACCCCGAAACTGCTCTTCTCGCGCCGCGCCCGCTGAATCTCCTGCTCAAGCCGGTCCTCGAACAGAACGCGGTTGGGCAGCTTGGTCAGGTTGTCATGGAGCGTGAGGAACTGGAGTTCCTGGTTCGCGTGAGCCAGGGAGGAGGCGAGCACCTCGGTGCGCATCTCGAGCCGCCTGTCGAGGACCGAGATGATCAGGGCGATGGAGAGAACCGCCAGTGCGAAGACAATCACCAGCGGCGCCAGCCATTCGCTGGTCATGCCGGTGCGGGCCATGTGACAGATGCTGCCGTCCGGGAACTCGGCGGCGGCCATGCCGGTGTAATGCATGCCGGCGATGGCAATTCCCATGACCACGGCCGCGCCGGCGCGCAGACGCCGGATGTGCACAGTGCGGCTGCGCAGGCGGAAGGCAATCCAGAGCGCTGCGCCGGAGGCTGCGACGGCGATAACGCAGGAAAGAATGAACAGGGAAGGAATGTAGTGGATGGGCGGCATCATCTCCATGGCGGCCATGCCGGTGTAATGCATGCAGCAGACGCCGGCGCCCATCAGCAGCGCGCCCGCGCACAGCCGCAGCCGCGACAGTTCCTTCTGGCAGACCATCCACAGCGCGAAGGCGGAGGAGGCGATAGCTATGAGCAGGGAAAGAGCGGTAATAGCGCGGTTGTAACCCATGGGGATGGGCAGCGTGAAGGCCAGCATGCCCACGAAGTGCATGGACCAGATGCCGATGCCCATGGCGACCGAGCCGCCGGCCAGCCACCAGCGTGCGGCCCGGCCTCGTGCGGCCGTAACGCGGCCGGCCATGTCCAGCGCTGTGTAGGAGGCGAGCATCGCCACCAGCAGCGACGCCGCTACGAGCCAGGGATTGTAGGTTCCTGTCAGCACTATGGTCCGACGGTCTCCAATGAAGTTTGTATCGACGAGCTCAGAAACCCGGCACGCACCGCGCTTATGAGAATCGTTAATTCATTTATCGACCTTCTATGAGAAATTGCAAAGACACAGGAGTGCCAATGCCGGGTATATAAGTTGCTCTTTTCATCCCACTTTGGTGGGATTGGTGGTCCCAGTTCGAGCCAAATTCCAACATGCGGACCGAAGCGAGCGTGTCGGCCTGTGCTTAGTCCATCACGACTGGGTTGTAGACATCGGGGGGCGGACGAGCTCGTCGTAGACAGGCGGCGTAGTAGTCTCGTCGGTGATGGCCATCGCGATCTGCCGCTTGATTGCATTTTTCACGCCGGACAGGTCCGTTTGCAATAATGTCGCGCCGTTCAGCTTCGCGCCAAAGATATTAGCTTTGTCTAAGAGACAACTGCGCAAGACCGCCTGGCGGAGATCCGCTCCCGTCAAATCGGTTTCGCGCAGGTCCGCATTGCGCAGGTTTGCGTCTTCAAAAATGGCTCCGCGCAGAGCCGCACCGCGCAGAAAAGCCTCGGCGAGGGCCGCGCGTGAAAGGTTCGCCGAATCCAGCCGGACGTGCTCCAGTTGAGCGCCGCGGAGATTCACTCCCGGAATGTAGGCTTCGCTCAGGTCGATTTCGTCCTCGTCGGACTCGTGCTCCAGCGTGCGCCGCGCGATCATGGTGAGTATCGCCTGCACCTCGGCGGTCACCGGCTCAGCGGGCGTCCGTTTCGTGGTTTCGCGCACATAGGAGCAGAAGACGCGCATGACCGAAGAATGGTCTTTCGGAGAGTCCCGTGCAATACGTGCGAGTGCGTAAATGCCACCGAGCCGCACCTCAGCCTTGTCACTGCCAAGGTGTTCAATGGCATCGTTGAACCTTTGCGTGATCTGACCTTCCTGCGCCACCCCAAGATTGCGCCAGGTGAAGTACACGCCCACTAGAAAAACCGTGCCGCCCAGGACCTGGAACACGTTCTTGAGTATTTCGTTCTCCAGCGTGATGCGGTCCTTGGCATCTTGAATAGACGCAATCGCAGCCTGCCACTGCGGGACCTTGACGGCAACGATCACAACGGCGCTCAGCACGGCCAAGCCCAGCGCGCATACGAGGAAATATGCGAATCCGCGACGCGCATTCGCGATAAAGCGCCGCGCCGAGTGGCCTTTTGCCCAGCGTCGAAGATCAGTCGGCACGGACAACCTCAACGCGTCCCTGGCTTCGGACGGCCTTAAGTAGAAAGACGTCCAGCGCCGCGTCGATCGTCTCGTACATCCGAATTTCGTCCGCGATCCCGGTCTCAGAGATAGCCGGCATCAGCCGCTCTTCAACACCGGCGATCAGCAGTTCGCCGCCGCGTTCGTGGACATTACTCCTGGCTTGCCGCAGACGGTCGGCGCCGGCGCGATCGATGTCCAGCACTTGCGGGCATAAAAGGATCACGGATTTCGCGCCCGTGTTCAGAGCTGTCGTTACGGCAGAGGGTACTCTCGACGCGCCGAATTTTTCACTCAGCGTGCCTTCGATTCCCAGCACTGCCAGATGCGCGTAGTGATTTTCGCTCACCTGGATCTCGGGGTTCCGTGTCGAATCGAAGTAGGCCAGAGCCGATTCGCGTGAATCGAAGTCGTTAAATATGGTGTAGAGCTTCGTAATCTGCAGCAGGTCGTGGACTCGCTGGGTCAGGTCGAAGATAACCAATTCGCCTCCCGAGTTGGAAACGATTGTGGACGCGTACACCATTTCACCGATGCCGGATGAGTCCTGGTATGAGATATCCCCATAATCGAGTGCCAGCTTGCGGTGTCCGTTCCAAAGGGCGCTAAGCACAGCATCTCGGAAGACCACGCACGCTTCACCGAGAGTTACGCGTCCGGCCAGCTCAAAGACCGTGACATCCAGATTGCGGACGATATTCACCTTGAACATTTGTGGGAATTATAAGGGAGACAAGAGGTTGTCACGCACGCGAAAAAAGCCTGCGCAGGGTGCATCATCCTTTTCACGTTCGCTTGAAAAGGGCGGCAAAGCACGTCGCTTACATCAACCGGCGGCGGACAAGATCCAGCGCCTGTTGCGCGGCCCATTCTCTTACCCGCTGGCGGTCGCCGCGGAAGGTGCGCTCCAGCGTGTCGGTTTTTTGGGCGTCGGAGACGGCGATGTGGACCAGGCCTACGGGCTTGGTCTCCGTTGCGCCGGTGGGGCCGGCGATGCCGGTGATGCCCAGTCCGATGGTGGCGCCGGTGCGCAGGCGGATGCCGTTGGCCAGCGCCCTGGCCACCTCTTCACTCACTGCGCCGTACTGCGCGATCAGCTCGGCCGAGACGCCTGCGAAGGCCTGCTTGAGCTGATCGGAGTAGACCACGGCTCCGCCCAGAAACGAGCGCGAACTGCCGGGCACGGAGGTGATGCGCTCGGCGATCAGGCCGCCGGTGCAGCTCTCGGCCACGGCCAGCGTGGCCTGGCGCAGGCCAAGGTAGTAGAGCACGATCTGCTCGAGCGACTCGCCCTCAGAAGAGTAGAGCCACTCTTCGAGCACCTCTTCCAGTTTGCCGGCCAGCTCGTCCACGCGCTGCTCGGCGGCTTCGAGCGTGGGCTTGGAGCAGAGCAGGGTGAGCTGGATGTCGCCGGTGTGCGCCAGGATGGTAGTTTCCACATCCCGATAAGTGGTGTAGATGGGCGCGAGCAGCTTGTCGGCCTGCGATTCGGCGATCATGGCGGCCTTGAGCGTGCGCGTGGCGATGGCCCGCGGCGGAACCAGCTCGCGCAGGCGCGGCATGCACTCGGCGTCGAAGAGGGCCTTGCACTCGTGCGGCGGACCGGGGACGAGAAAGAGGAGCTTGCGATAGCCGGCGAACATTGTGTCAAGAAACTGGCCCGGCGCGCTGCCATTGGCGTTGGGCAGCAGGGTTGCGCCCTCCAGCACGTCGGCCTGCTTGAGGTTATTGGGCGGCATGGAGATGCGCCAACTGGCGGCGCGTGCGTGCAGCGCGGCCACCTGCGTGGCGTCGCGGCGCATGGTGAGCGAGAGCGCTTCGGCTGCGGACTCACGGGTGAGGTCGTCTTCCGTGGGGCCCAGGCCGCCCATGACGATGAGAATGTCCACGCGGCCCAGCGCGGTGCGGATAGCGTTGACGAGATCCTTGCGGCGGTCGCCCACCACCGACTTGAAGGCAACGCTGACGCCGATGCCGTTGAGCGTCTCGGTCAGGTAGAGCGAGTTGGTGTCTGTGCGATGCGGCGTGAGCATCTCGGAGCCGACGGCGATGATTTCAGCTTTCATAAGGACAGTTGTCAGTTCTCAGTGGTCAGTTGTCAGTGTGCGCTGCGGGCGCGGCCGGCGCTGATTCCATTATTCCTTATTCATATCGTAGTCGCGCTCCACGCGGCAGATGCGGACTTTGAAGGCCTGGTACCAGATGTCGCGTCCGCGCTGCTGTGCGACCAGATGAGCGGAGTTCTGCTTCCAAGCGGCAATGGCTTCCAGGCTCGCCCAGTAGGAAACGGTGATGCCCAGCCCCTCGCGCGCGGACTCGACACCGAGATAGCCGGGCTGCTGGGCGGCGAGCGCGAGCATGGCGTCGGACATGGCCGCGTAACCCGCGTCTCCGGGCGTGCGCAATGAGGTGAAGAGGACGGCGTAATAAGGTGGAGCGGGAGTGGCGGCAATCTGCATGTTGTCGTCCTGATGGAGCAGGCATTCGCGGAGCGGCGGTTGAGCGCCCGGAGAATACTGCCCAGGAGTTTAAGCTTGTTCTTATTTTGCAGCTTTCAGGGCATGGTTCACGAGTTCAGCAGCAAGCAATGGTCACCTCTTGTGCACCCCATGCTCTTGTGCACCCCATGCTCTTGTGCACCCCATGATAGCCGCGCCCGGGCCGATGGCGTGCAACCGGGGCCGGAAACTCTCCTCGCGGGCGAGCCGCGACCCGGGATGGGCTCCCGGCAGGATTTGACGCAATCGGGTTGCATTTCTGTGTAGGGACGGCTATCATTTCCACATGAGCTTGACCGCCTGTTGTCGCTGCTGTATGCCCCGCTGGGCATAGGGTGACGTGGGTCTGAGAGTCCGACTAGCAAAAACCACGATTTCCGAATGCCCGCGCAACCGCTTTGTTGCCGCGGGCTTTGTATTTTGGCCGGAAAAGGGAAATTTATGACCGAAGCTGTTGCTGTAAAGGAATCCAAAGCCCAGCGCATGGAGCGCTTGAAGCTGGAAAAGAATCCGTGGGAAGCCTTTGACGAAGTGCGCCAGTTTGCACGCGAAGGGCGCTCCAGCGTGGTGCCCGAGTGGGCTTCGGCCTACTTCAAGTGGTGGGGCATTTACACCCAGGGCGACGGCATAGGCGCTACCGGCGGCAAAGGCGGCGAGGGCCTGGCCTCTGAGTATTTCATGCTGCGCATCGGCATCCCCAACGGAATTGTCTCGGCCAGCCAGCTTCGCACCATAGGCCAGATAGCGAGCAAGTACGGGCGCAACCTGGCGGATATTACGACGCGCCAGAATATCCAGCTTCACTGGTTGACGATCGAGTCGCTGCCCGAGGTGGTGGATGCGCTCGACGCCATCGGCCTCTCGCCCAAGGGAGCCTGCGGCGACGTGGTGCGTAACGTGACCGGCTGTCCGCTGGCCGGCGTGGCCGCCGATGAGCTGATTGACGCCTCTCCGATTGCGCAGGGAATTGCGCACCTGCTGACCGCGAATCCCGACTTCTACAATCTGCCGCGCAAGTTCAAAATCTCCGCTTCCGGTTGTACGTCGTGGTGCAATTATCCAGAGATCAACGACGTCGCGTTGACGGCGGTGAAGCGCGGCAGCGAAGTGGGCTATTCGCTGCGCGTGGGCGGTGGGCTTTCGAAGGAGCCGCATCTGGCGGTGAAGCTCGATGCCTTCGTCCGGCCTGACCAGGCCATTGACGCAGCCCGGGCCGTGGCGGAGATATTCCGTGATCAGCAAACGTTGCGTGAGAACCGCGACCGTGCGCGGCTGAAGTACCTGTTCCTGCGCGAGGGCTGGACGGCCGAAAGCTTCCTCGACGAGCTGAACCGCCGGCTCGGTTACAAGCTCGACCCCGGCGTTCCGGAAGAGGTGCCGGACGATATTCTGCGCGACCACGCGGGCATTCATCCGCAGCGTCAGCCAGGGCTCTACTATGTGGGCGCGTCGGTTTCGCGCGGCCGCATGACCGGCGAGCAGCTTGAGGCAGCGGCCGGGCTGGCTGAACGCTTTGGCGGCGGCTCGCTGCGCTGCACCGTCTCGCAGAATCTGCTCTTCATCGACGTGCCCAAGGCAAATACCGCAGAGCTGGCGCGCGAGCTGGGACAGATTGGGTTGCATGTGGATGGATCGATGTTCTGGCGCGGAGCCGTGGCTTGCACCGGAACCGAGTTCTGCAAGCTGGCTATCTCTGAGACCAAGGGTTTTGCGCGCTGGCTGGTGGACGAGCTCGAAGAGCGCCTTCCTCAATTTGACCAGCAGTTGAAGCTGCACGTCACCGGCTGCCCCAACAGTTGCGGCCAGCACTGGATCGCCGACATCGGCCTGGAAGGCAAGAAGATCAAGCACCAAGGCAAGCTCATCGATGCTTTTTGCTTCTTCGTGGGTGGCGCGGTGGGCCAGCACGCCGGCGTAGCGCGAGCGGTGGGCTTCCGCTGTTCTTCGTCGCTGGTGCCGGAGGCGATTGAGCGGATGCTGCGTGAGTATCTGGGAGGCCGCGAGCCAGATGAAAACCTGCGCGCATGGTTTGCGCGGCACTCGAACGACGAACTGCGCGCACAGCTTGCCGGCGAAGTGCTGGCCGCGGTGGAGTACGATCTGCCTTCCGGCCCCGTGCCGCATGGCGTGGCGGAGTGAGAACGGGGACTGAGGGACGTAGGGAATAGGGAATAGGGAATAGAAACCAAAGCACCGTGCCCCATCTTTTCGTCCGCCGCGGCGGATTTCTGTCGAAAGGGTGGGAAAGCATAAAGGTTTCCTCAAAACGGGAACAAGAAACCAAGGAG
>JBAUCP010000634.1:0-6118 GCA_049677625.1 Occallatibacter sp.
ATGCTGGGCCGGCCGTTCGCGGTGCTCTCGACGCCGGCGCGCGGCCGCGGCATCGGCACGCGGCTCCTGGTGCCTACGGTGAATCTCGCGCCCTATGGCGGGCTGCTGCCGGCCTTCGGCGTTTACGTAACGCGGTTGAAGATAGACGGGCGCGCATTTGAGGCAGTGAGCAACGTCGGCAACCGGCCTACGTTTGGCGAGGATTCTTTCGCGGTGGAGTCGCATATTTTGAACTTCGAGCCGATTGATCTCGATGAACGGACGCCGCTCGAACTCGAGTTTCTGCTCAGGCTGCGCGGGGAGATCAAGTTCCCCTCGCCGGAGGCGCTGAAGGCGCAGATATTCAAGGATGTGGCGCGAGCCAAGCGGTATTTCCGGCTGGCCACCGGATAATCCGTCCAATCAGCACCATATTCCGTGCCCCATCCTTTCGCGAATTGACAATTGAGCTTAGAGGGCTTCAAGTTGACGCCACACGGCAGCCGGTATACGCTCCCCTGAGAACGAATCGCGAAACGGAAAATCGGGGATGAAAGCCACAATGGTTGAAAATGCGGCATACGCGGCTGAGCTCAGGAAGCATCTCTTCTACGAGACCTCGCACTCGCCTGCGCTTACCGACCTGGTGGGCTACGAAAAAGCCAGGGACATTATTGATTTCTGCTTCATCGCCAACCCCTATTACCCGACTCCGGGTATGCTTGAGGATTTGCAGCGCAGCCTTCCCAACCTGATCAAGTCCTATCCTTCGAGCAACCCGCTGATGAGCCAGAAACATCTCGCGGCGGTGCTGAACGTCGATCCGGAGCGCCTGATCATCGGCAACGGAGCAACCGAACTGATCGCGCTGATCAAGTTGATACTGATCGACCGGATCGCGGTGCCCATTCCTACTTTCGGCGAGTACATCGAGAAGATGAAGGACTTGCGGGATGCGGAGCTGTACGAGCTCGATCCGGAGGACAGGTACCAACTGCGTCTTGACGACTATCTGGCCTGGGTGGGTAAGCGAAAGCTCGAGTGCCTGCTGGTGATCAATCCGGGCAATCCGACGGGCCAGTTCATCCCGCTCGAAGAGATGGTGGAGTTTCTGCACCGCGCGCGGGATATGGAACTGGTGATTGTCGATGAGTCGTTCATCGATTTTGCCGGCGATCCTATTCCAAGCCTGCTGCCGCTGGCCGACCAATTTACGAATTTGCTGATTGTGCGCAGCATGAGCAAGCACTGCGGCGTTCCGGGTCTGCGCCTGGGCTACTGCTACAGCGCGAATCTTTACATTCTCAACCGTCTGCGCCGCTTTTTGCCCACGTGGAATTTGAATACGCTCGCGCAGTATTTTCTTTCGCTGTTGCCAAGCGCCGATGCCGCCTATCACGAGGGCCGCAAGCGATTGATCGGCGACGTCAAGCATCTCTACGAAGATCTGCGGACGATCCCCAGCCTGGAGGTCTATCCCACAGGCGCCAATTTCCTGCTCTTCAAAATCCAGAACGGCATGACCGCCAACGAACTCCAGACCAAGCTGCTGGTGGAGCACGAGATGTACGTGCGCGACTGCTCGAACAAACTCGGCATGGATGCGTTCCACATCCGTGTCGCCTCGCAAGGGCGCGAGAAGGACACGCGCCTGGTGGAAGCTCTCAGGACGCTGCTCCAATGAAGCGGCCGGTCGTGACTCGCCAAGCCGTGAAGCGCCCGGTGGTTCTCGTCGTCTCCCGCCAGACAACCCGCAAAGACAAGCTGATCGATTACGTGGGCGAGTTTCATCTCGAACTGCTGATTGGCCTGGGAGCCTTGCCGGTAATCGTGCCGGTGGTCAAGGGCACGCTGGCATGCCTGCCGCAATACACGGAGCGTATGGATGGCCTGCTCGTGGTGGAAGGAGAGGACGTCGAACCGAAACGATTCGCAGCCCGCAAGGCCAACTTTCAATACGTTGAAGAGACGCATCCGCTCAAAGACGAAATCGAGACTCGTCTGCTGCGTCATGCGCTGCGCCGCGAGGTTCCGATCCTGGGAATCTGCCGCGGATCGCAACTGCTGAACGTGGTCTGCGGCGGAACGCTCTACGGGGACGTGCAAAAGGAAAAAAGCACCGAGCGTGCGCACATCGATTATGAAAACTATGACACGTACCGTCATCCGGTCTCCATCGTCCCCGGCACTCCGCTCGCACGCTGGTATCGCCGGAAAACGCTGAACGTGAACAGCTATCATCACCAGGGATTTCGTGAACTTGCGCCTCGCTTCCGGCCAATGGCCCATGCGGACGATGGCTTGATTGAGGCCTACTACGATCCTGAAGCCGCTTTCGTTGTCGGACTTCAATTCCATCCCGAACGAATGCTCAAGGAATACGCCGGAAATCTGAAGGTGTGGAGCGCTTTCACCGCCGCGATGCAAGGCAAGCGTCGGTGAATGCTCGGGTGGCCCAGGTTTTGTTTTTGAGACCTGGGAAAGCACGAAGAGCTGAGATTCCCACATCTCAAAAGCAAGAGGTGAGTCACTCGTCCGCGAAGGCCGCGCCCGCGGAGAAACGGCCTGCGGGTTGGCTTTCTAGATTCACGCCGACCATCTGAAGCTGACATCACGCGTAGCGATGTTTATGCATGCTTGCCACTCTAGAACAAAGAGAGAGTACCTCAAGATTTCGGATGATAGAACCCCGTCCAAAGCACTTGGAACTACGCCAGCTTCCGTTCTGTCGAAGCTAAAATTGACGCAGCCCGGATCCCTAAATGTGGACGTGGCCTCTGGAAATTCGGACACAAAATATTGCACGTTGTGGAAGCAGATTTCCCCGTCGCGGTATTGAAGTCGATACTTGTCGCCTTGCGAAGTGCCGACGACGACCTTGACGAGGAGCCTAAGACTCGCGGACTCCATGTCTCTCACAAACGACCAAATCTGCGCGTCGTGTAAACCTTGTGGTAGCGAGTTGTCTATCTCCTCGAGCGTCATCGACCTTCCCCTTTACCATTTTCGACTGCTTTGCATTCTGGCCGGTGGCCCACCCTTAATTTCTCACGAAAAAGGGTGCCCCGTCCTTGAATCGTTCTTTGATTCAAGGGTGGGATAGCAATACCTTTTTTGTAAGAAGCGTGCGAAGGATGTAGATGCCTGCAGCGAAGAGGGACGGGAGAATTGGCTGGCGGACGATTGTGCGATCCCACCCTTCGAGCACAGAACGCTCGAAGGATGGGGCACCCGCGGTTGTGGGAGAACGAACAGTTGAAAAAACAAGCCTGGGCCACCCGCCATGGCGCCCGCGAAGAAAGCTCGTCTCGATGAATCGATTTCGGGAATGGATTCCGAGATAGAGTTATCACAGTGCACTCGCACCCAAGGAGAGAGCCCAATGGCAGGATCGCCTCCACCGACCAAGATCATGATCATTCGCCACGCTGAAAAACCTCCCAATCCGCCCAACCAGACTGGGCCGTGGGATGTGCTTGTGAACGGACAATCCGGCGGCGGAGAGTCTCTGATTGTGCCTGGATGGCAGAGAGCGGGAGCGCTCAATGCGTTCTTCGCTCCATACCAGTCAAGCCCATCGAATCCGGAGATTGCCTCGCCGGACTATATCTACGCGGCCAATCCCAGTGGAGAAACGCAACGGCCCTGGGAGACCGTGACGCCGCTGGCAGCCTGGCTCAACTACTCACAAGGCAGCCCGCAATTCAACGTTTCATACAGCGTAGGGGGTGGTGAACCGGATCTGGTCACGAGCGTGCTCGCCCTCAGCGGCATCGTACTCATCTGCTGGGAGCACGACAACATCATGCCCAACATCATGCAGGCTATTAACAGCGCTGTTCCAATCAGCAACTATTCGTCCATTCCAAATCCTTTTTCGGATGTCTTCTACCTGGTCTGGGTGTTGGATCTGAATGGCAAGACATATACGTGGACTTCGGTTAACCAGAATCTGATGGCCGGAGATACGGCGTCTTCAACGGCGAATGGAGGTTCCAAGCACGGCAAGCATCAAGGCCATTCCTCATAACATGCAAAGAGGTGGATGGGCCGCCCGCCGTACTTTCCCACCCTTTCGACAGAGAAAAGTCGAAAGGATGGGGCACGGGGTTTTGTGCCGAACGAAGACCTACCGCTTCATGGGTTGTCAGGGATTGGGGCTCGGGTTCAAAGCGGGCCTTACTGTGCCTTGAGGGCGAGGTGGATTGTAAGGCTGCGGGAGCAGGGAACGGGCTTGCGGGACGGATGCGCGTGATGCGGACGATGGATTCACCGCGGGTTGCGCGAGCGGAGTTACGTTCGGAATGGATGTGGCTGGTCTGGCTGGTTGATCGAGCGTGGTCCGGGTGAGATGCGGGGTCAAGTTCGGCGCGGGGGTTGCGGATGGCTGCGCGGCGGCTTCATTCAGAGAAGGCGGCTGCTCGTCGCCGGGGAACTGCTCGCCGTCTTTGCCGACGATAGCGGCTTTCATGAAGTTGATCCAGATGGGCAGCGCGGCGGCGGCGCCGGTCTCCTTTTCGCCCAGCGACTCGCGGCTGTCATAGCCCACCCACACGCCGCAGGTGACCGAGGGCGAGAAGCCGAGGAACCACGCGTCTGTAAAGTCGCTGGTGGTGCCGGTTTTGCCGCCCAGCGGGTGGTGTAACTGCGCGGCGGCTGCGCCGGTGCCGTGGTCGGTTACATCCTTGAGCAGCGTCATCATGGTGCGCGCCGTCTGCTTGTCGATGACCTGGGTGACGTCTGGCCGCTCTTCCCATAGCGTGATGCCGTCTGCATTTTCGACCTTGCGGATCAGGTGCGGAGCGATGCGGATGCCGTCGTTGGGAAAGACAGAATAAGACGCGACCTGCTCTTCAAGCGTGATCTCCACTGCGCCGAGCGCGATGGGCAGGTACGCAGGTATCTCAGACGTGACGCCGAATTTGTGGGCCATGTCAATCACGTTGTGAATGCCCACGCGCGCGGCCAGCTTGACCGCGGGAACGTTGCGCGACTCGGCGAAGGCGCTGGCGACGGTCATTGCACCCTTGAAGTCGTTCTCGTAGTTGTGGGGACGGTAGCTGCCGAAGCTCACCGGCGTGTCCATAATGATGTCGGTGGGCTTTACGCCGGCTTCAATCGCGGTGGTGTAGACGTAGGGCTTGAAGCTGGAGCCAACCTGGCGCTCAGCCTGGGTGGCGCGGTTGAAGACGGAGAGCGCATAGTCGCGTCCGCCCACCATGGCCAGCACCTCGCCGCCGGCGTTGTCCATGGCCAGCAGCGAGCCCTCGGCGCCGGAGTCCTGTTCGAGCGTGGCGCGGTGCGCGGAGCCCTCCATGGCGGCGGAAAGATGCACGTAGATCACGTCGCCGGGCTTGACCAGCGCGTCCGCGTAGCGCTGGCCGGTCCATTGCCAGTCGGTGGGCAGCAGCAGAATCTGTTCCTTTCCCACGCGGGCGTGAATCTCGAACGGCAGCACGCGGGTGACCAGCGCGTGCGCATAGTTGCCGGGGTTGTAGGCGAAGGCCCAGTCGGCATGCTTGTAGCTGTCGAGGGTTTCGCCGGCGGCGAGAACATTTTCGAGATGTCCTTTCCAGCCGCGGTGGCGCTCGTAAGCCGCTACGCCATCGTCCACGGCGCGGTTGGCCGTCTGCTGCAGATCGAGGTCGAGCGTGGTGTCCACGCGCAAGCCCGCCTCGTGCACTTCTTCGGTACCGAAGCGCTTGTCGAGCTCGCGGCGCACCTCTTCCTGGAACCATGGAGCCACGGAGCTGTCGGGCTGGGTGATGTGCAGGCCCAGCGGGGCGCTGCGCGCGGCCTCAGCCTGCGCGTGGGTGATCGCGCCGTCAGACTCCATCTCGTCCAGCACCAGGTTGCGGCGGCGCAGCGCGCGGTCGGGATTGAGGAGGGGCGAAAAGGCCGCCGGCCCTTTGGGCAAACCGGCCAGCAGCGCTGCTTCAGTCAGGTTCAGGTCTTTGGCGTGCTTGGAAAAGTAGAACTCCGACGCCGCCTCAAAGCCGTACATGCCGCTGCCCAGGTAGATCTGGTTGCCGTAGAGGGTGAAGATCTGCTGCTTGGTGAAGGCGCGCTCGATCTGGATGGCGAGGTAAGCCTCCTGGATCTTGCGCGTGGCGGTGCGCTCGTCGGAGAGAAAGAGGTT
>JBAUCP010000635.1:0-5333 GCA_049677625.1 Occallatibacter sp.
TCTTTCCATGCGCGCGCAGAGCTACCGGCGACGTCTCTTCTCGGAATTCGACAGGACAAGGCAGGTGTTTCTGCCATGAGTGCGGCTCCGATTCCATCCGATCTCGAAACAGTCCCGGTGTCGAAGCAGAGTTTCCCCTTAGCCTCTTCCCAGTCATTCCACTCAGACAAAAATGGATGATTCGCTGGATTGAATATTTTTCCCAGCGTTTTATCTTCTGTCCAGTACTGGTTACACCGAGAACCATTTCGAGCGACAAAACGTTTGTTCAGGCAAAGATGGTTAATGCGGACCGGTTAGACGCGGGCCTAGCCCGGAATCGGAAACAACGAGATGGCCTCTGCGTAGCCGAAGGGCTGGGTTGACCGAATCATGGGCATGTGGACTCAACGTGCGATGGGAGTGCCGGGGGCCTAGTAGTGTATTCGTCTCTTGAATGAGATGACGATATCGAGCGAGGTTCTATGAGAGGCAAAACTGAGGTCGAACTTCTCTTGACGGTCCTTCTTCTTTCACATTCCGGCCGAGCTCAGTTGTGGGCGCCGATTCTGGGCCCCAGCCAGGCCATTGACTGGTCGAAATCGGGAGTAGGCGACATTCCCGCACGTCGGACCAAGTGCGCTATTCTCCTGCCGCCTGCCACTTTTGCCGAAATCAACTCAGCGCTCGCGTCCTGTCCGAGCGGCGATGCCGTTTATCTGGCGCCTGGTACTTATTCAATTACGGGAACGATAAGCGTGCCATCGAATGTGACGTTGCGAGGCGCCGGTGCGAACTTGACGATTTTGAATGCAACGGGCAACAACAGCGGGTATATGGTCAGCCTTGGCTCGGGATCGATTTCCTACAACCCAGTCAGAATTACGAGTGGGGCAACCGCTGGGTCTACCGGCATCGAGGTTGGAAATGCATCCGATATCAGCGCCGGCAATTACTTGGCAATCGCCGAAATCAATGACACGAGCCACGTCCCGGCCCAGGGCTGTGGGAGGAACAGCAGCTGGTGCGATGGAGGATGGACCAGCACGGGAAGTCTTGAACGCGGACAGATCGTAGCAGTCACGAGTGTTCAGGGCACGACCATCACGATTTCGCCTGGACTTTACGCCACATACACAAACACACCCATAGCCGTTCCATTCAGCATGTCAGAGACGTATGCGGGAGTTGAGGATCTTCAGGTGAACGCCAACAACACCGGCTATGCCGCAAACTTTCGCATGTCCGAGTGTGCATACTGTTGGATCAAGGGTGTGGAATCGAACTACACCGACGGCGATCACGTGGAAGTGTATTGGGGCTATCACGACGAAATTCGCGACAGCTACTTCTTGAACGCATTTCTTCACACGTCGAGGGCGCACGATTTCGATATCCAAATTGCTCTCAAAACCAGCGCGAGCCTGGTCGAGAACAACATCATCGAGTCCACTCACGGATCCGTCACCTTAGACTCAGGGGCAGCCGGGAACGTGGTTTCCTATAACTATGTGACGGGAGAGTCCGGCGGCAGCTCGATCAGCGAAGTCGTCGGCGGAATCGGCTTTCACGGAGCGCATCCGCAGTTCAATCTGCTCGAAGGCAACCTTCTGACGGAGGTCTATGCGGACCCAGTCTGGGGGACCTCCAGCCGAAAAACGACAGCCTATCGAAACTGGTTGATTGGCGCTAGACCTATTTGCAGCCCAACGAACCGTCGTGGCACTGTAGATTGCTCAAGTGCGAACGGTCAACATGGATTTCAGGCACCTGCCGCTGCTGAGATGCCCGATGTGGGGATCATCGATAACTTTGTTGGGAACGTCATGGGCAATGTGCCGGGGCAGCCCTGGGTCGATTCCGGCAGTCGAATAGCCAAAGCCACGTCGATTGAATATCCTTTCGTGCGAAGCTACGATACCGTTGGCCTTAACCGGATTTACGGTTATTCCTCCACCGGCTTTTTCCATGGGAACTTCAACAGCGCCAGCGGCTCGATTACATGGGCCGACGGTGTGACCCAAACTTTGCCGGCGTCGTTCTATCTTCCGAGTAAGCCGAGTTGGTGGGGATCGATTCCGTTTCCTGCAACCGGACCCGATGTCACTGGAGGAAACGGCCCCGGAGGTCACAGCTACGGAAACCCCGCCTGGGCATGCTATTTAAGAATGATGGGCGGTTACGACGGAGGGGCGGGAGGACTGCTGGCATTCAATGCGAGCACGTGCTATGGGGCAGGCCGTCCGGCTCCTCAGGCTCCAACCGGCCTTTCCGCCACAGTGCGCGTCAAAATGCCCTGATCCAGATTCAGAGCCTGGATGGAGTTAAGCGGCTGAAAGAGCGAAGACAGCGCCTCGGTTGCGATGCACGTGTCGTTACCATTGCGGCCCCGATCAGGTTAGGCCAGCAGGGAGTATTGAATTTCGACGAGACGCACTTGCGACCAAATTGGGGACAAATGATGGGACGCGCCATTATTGGAGCAAGACAGGTGGTAATCAAGGCATGAGCCCGAGAAATGTATTGAGAACGAGGCGCAATTGCCGTTCCCTGATGTTTCCATCGGACGGGGCCCAATCCCGAGATCGGGGCTTTGAGGTTTGAACCTGCCCCAAAAATACAGGATTCACCTGCTGGCGTACTACGCCTTTGGATAGTATCGTGGGAGATCACCGTGTTCATTGTCAGCCTGAGCATGCACACTTTACATGACCAGATAGGAGTGAAATCCATGACTCGAATCGAGAGCGGTCCGGAAAGCACACAGGTCCAGGATGAGTATATTGAGACCGCGGAAAATTCCCGGCCTGCGTCTGTCTTGCTCCGTGAACTTGTCGCGCATTTGCGCGACAACCGAACTCAGCTCCGCGAAGAGTGGGCTCGGCGCATCACAGAAGCAAAGCTGTTGACCGCCATGACCAAGGACGAGATATTCGCCGAAGCTACATCGGTTTACGACAACTACGTCGAGGCGTTGGAGACTGGCACATTTGAGGCATTGCAGGCTTATGCGCGCAACTTATCCGAACGCATCATTCCGCGAGGAGTTGAGACCGATGAAGTCGTTGGAATCGTGCTTCTGCTCCGCGATGTCCTGGCCCGCTCATTGTTCGCCAAGTATCAGACTGACTTCACCAAACTGAACCGCATCCTCGACGCTTACGAGCCTGCGGCGAATCGGATCGCGAACACAGTGGCGGTTGGATTCGTACAAGAGAGGGAGCGCATTATCCGTGAGCAGCAGGAAGCTATTCGCGAGCTCTCGACACCGGTGCTGCAGGTGCGCGAACGATTGCTGATTTTGCCGATCATTGGCGTGATTGACTCGCAGCGGGCCCGCCAGTTGACCGAGCAATTGTTGCGTGGCATCCGCACCAACCGTGCCAAAGTGGTCGTCATCGACATTACCGGTGTGGCCGCGATGGACGCTACCGTTGCCAACCACCTTGTGCAAACGGTCGAGGCTTCGCGGTTGCTGGGTGCAACGGTGATCGTGACCGGCCTTTCGCCGGAGATTGCTCAGACCATCGTGAACATTGGAGTCGATCTCGGCAAAATGAACACCGTCGGTGACCTCCAGGGCGGCATCGAGCAAGCCGAGCGCCTTCTGGGATACAAAGTTGTACCGTTTGTCGAAACCCCGTAGATCGACACAGGGAGTTCAAGAGTGGAAGTCCCTCTCCTCAAACAAGGCGATTTTCTGATTGCCACGATCCAGGCGGCCCTTACCGACGCGGATCTTCTTCACCTTCGTACGGCGCTGGTTCAGCAAGTGGTGCGCTTCCGGTCGAGGGGCGTCATCGTGGACGTGACCTCGCTTGATGTGTTGGACTCGTTTGCGTCGCGTACGCTCCGTGAGGTTGCACAGATGATCCGCTTGCGTGGAGCGGAAACCGTGATCGTAGGAATCCAGCCGGATGTTGCTTTTGCAATGGTGCAACTGGGATTGAAGTTAGAGCATGTAACGACCGCCCTGGATTTAGAGGAAGGCTTGGCCTATTTGAGTCGAAGCCCGAAGAATGGTGCGTGAGAGATATTCAAGCTGTGGGAAACGAGATCCATGTTTCGATCAATTCGGATCAGGATATCGTCGCTGCCCGTCAAAAGGGCCGCACACTGGCGGCTGCGCTGGGTTTTTCCTCCGGAGATGCTACCCTGATCGCGGCTGCTATTTCAGAATTGGCGCGGAACATCGTCACCTACGCCAAGGCCGGTGAGATTCAGCTCAAAGAGCTGAACGGTTCAACCCGGCAGGGCATTCAAGTGGTTGCCCATGACGAGGGGCCCGGTATATCTGATATTCCGCAGGCTCTTCGCGACGGGTTTTCGACGTCTGGAAGTCTCGGCCTTGGGCTACCGGGGGTTAAGCGGCTGATGGATGAGTTTGAGATTGTGTCCGCGGAGACCCTCGGCACGACTGTGACGGTTAAGAAATGGAAACCCTAGTGTCATCGGCCATCGAATGGAGCGTCGCCTCGCGCCCGCTGCCAGGACAACCCGCCTCTGGCGATCTCAAAGTCGTGAAGGCATTCTCTGATGGTGTGTTGGTAGCGGCCCTTGACGGTCTCGGGCATGGAGAAGAAGCCGCGACCGCCGCTGCGGTTGCGGCGTCAACTCTGGAGATGCACGCTGCAGAGCCTGTAATAACGCTGGTTCAGCGGTGCCACGAAGCACTCCGTGCCACGCGCGGAGTCGCAATGAGCGTCGCGTCATTTAACTTGACCCGCAGACTGATAACGTGGCTAGGTGTGGGGAATGTCGAGGGTGTTTTGATTCGTCGCGATTTCGCACGTGCCGAGGCAGATGTGCCGTTGTTGTTGCGCGCCGGTGTGGTAGGTTTTCAGTTGCCTTCACTCGATGTTGAAACACTTCCCGTCTACACAGGAGATACGCTCATCTTCGCCACCGACGGCATCCACAGTGACTTTGCCCGGGTATTGGCTCGAAGCTTTCCGCCTCAAAGGGCTGCCGAAAAGATCCTGGCCCGGTATGGCAAGGCAACCGACGATGCTCTTGTATTGGTGGCGCGATACTTAGGAGACAGCGTACGAGAGTGAGCCAGAACCTTCAAAACGGCGAGGGACACGATCTCGAACGAGCGTATGCCAGAGCTCTTGAGGAATATCTTTCGATTGGTGGCGAAGACGCGTTACGAAGCGCATACGAAATCGGACGCAGTGCCCTGGCAGATGGAAAGGGCGTGCTCGCGATAGCAGCGATGCACCACGCTGCCATCGCGCAAGTGCTGCCGGGCATGAGCCCCTCGACGTCGCTTGCGATGAATCTGGACAGGGCGCAAGAATTCTTCAGCGAAAGCCTTTCTCCTTACGAAATTGCCCATCGCGGATTCCAGG